>NZ_JBAKHT010000004.1:0-280582 GCF_036906755.1 Micromonospora sp. CPCC 206171
GCGCCCGCCGCGGTGGCGCCCGCCGCCCGGGCCGGGACGCTCGTCGGGGCGGCGACCGGCGCTCCCGGCGCCGGCCCGGCCGCCACGCCCGTCTCCCCCGGCCCGTCCGGCGCTGCCCAGCCCCCGGCGTCCCTGCCGGGCGGCCTCACGTCGGCCCTGGCCGGCGTCCGGGCCCGGCTGGCCCACTTCCGGGGTACGGCGAGCCGGGGCGAGCGGCTGCTGGCCGGCACGGTCGGCGGGCTGGTGCTGGTGGAACTGCTCGTCGCGCTGCTGGCCGAGCCCAACAACTTCGACTCGCAGACCTACCACCTGCCGAAGGTGGAGCACTGGGTCGCCCAGGGCAGCCTGGACTTCTGGCCCACCGCGATCCACCGGCAGGTGACCATCCCGCCGGGTGCGGAGTACCTGCTGCTGCACCTGCGCCTGCTGACCGGCGGCGACGCGCTGCACAACCTGGTGCAGTGGGCCGCCGCGCTGGGCTGCCTGGTGGTGGCGACCCGGGTCGTCGCGCAGCTCGGCGGCGGGCGGCGGGCCCAGCTGCTCACCGCGTTCCTGCTGGCCACCACGCCGATGGTGGCGCTCCAGGCGACCAGCACGCAGACCGACCTGGTGGCCGCCGCCTGGGCCGGCTGCGCCGGGACGCTGGCGCTGGACGGGCTGCGCCGGCGCGCGGACGTCGGGAGCCTGCTCGCGCTCGGCGCGGCCACCGGCCTGACCGCGCTGACCAAGACCAGCGGCCTGCTCGCGGTCGGACCGCTGCTGGTCCTCTGGGGAGTCGCCCAGCTCCGGTTGGCGTTCCGCCCGGCGTCGGCGGACATGGTTCCAGTTTCGGAGACGGGCGGCGCGGGCTCGGCGTCGACCAGCCCGGTGCCGGCGGACTCGGGCTTGGCGGGCTCGACGCCGACGGGCTCGACGTCAGCCGGTGCGGGGTCTGCCGGGGAGGGTCGTGGCGGCGCCGGGGTGGTGCGGACGGTCGCCGGATCGCTGCTGGTGCTGTTGGTCGCGGCGGCGGTGGTGGGCCCGTTCCTGGCTCGGGTGACCGTCGAGTTCGGTCATCCGCTCGGCCCGCCCCGACTCCGCGAGTCCATCCCGATGGAACGGCACGACCCAGCGTCGATCCTGGTCAACGCGCTGCGGATCGGCCACACCGCGTTCGACACCCCGCTCGCGCCGCTGCGCGCCGGCACGGCCGGGGCGATCACGGACGGCTCGCGGGCGATCGGCGTCGACCCGCAGGACCGGGCGATCACCTTCGGCCGGGAGGTGTTCCCGGTGCCGGCCTGGTACCCGGACGAGGACCGGGTGGCGTTCCCGCTGGCCGGCACGCTGGCGCTGCTGGGGGCGGTGTTCGCGCTGGCCCGGCCGGCCCGGATCAGCCCGACCGGGCCGGCGGCCCTGCGGGCGTACGCGGTCGCGGTGGTGGTGGCCGTCGGGCTGCACACCGCGACGATCAAGTGGCAGCCCTGGGGGAACCGCCTGCTGCTCTACGCGCTGGTGGCCGCCGTGCCGCTGGCCGGGCTCTGGCTGGACGCGCTGCTGCGGCGCCGGCTCGCCCCCGGGCGGCGGTCGGTGGCGGCCGGGCTGGTGGTGAGCATGCTGGCCGCCTCCGCGCTGGCCGGGGTGCTGGCACTGTCGTACGGCTTCCCGCGCCGGTTGGTCGGCGCCGGCTCGGTCTTCACCACCTCCGAGTGGGACACCCGCTTCCTGCGCCGGCCGCAGTGGGCCGAGGAGTTCCGTTGGGCCGCGGCGGCGGTACGGGCCGGCGACGCCCGCCGGATCGGACTGGTGCAGCAGAACGACAACTGGGAGTACCCCTGGTGGCTGCTGCTGCGCGACGAGGCGGGCCGCTCCCCGGAGCTGGTGGCGTTGCAGTCGGTGCTGCCCGACCGGCCGCCGGCCGACCCGGCCTCGACGGACGCGATCGTCTGCACCGGCAGCCGTACGGCGTGCGCCAAGCTGGTGCCGGCGGGCTGGACGCTGGAGTTCCGCGGCTACGTCGGCTACGCCCTGCCGCCCGGCCGCTGACCCGGCGGGGCGGTGCCGGAGGACGAGACCGCACGCGCCGCGCAGATGGCGGAAACCTTTCCGAGACATATTCACATCCGTGCATCGCCCGCGTTACCGTCCGGTAACTCGATCGACATCCCGCGATCGAGCGGAAAGGAGTGCGTCGATGCTTGGCACCCCCACCAGGCGCGCACCGGCGATCCGACGGCGGGCCCTCACCGTCGTCTCCGCCGCCGCCCTCGTCCTGCCCATGCTCCTCGGGCCGGCGTCCTCGGCCACCGCCGCCGACCGTCCGACCGTCCAGCCACTCCCGACGAACCTCGAAGCGGTCCGCGCCGCCGAGGCCAGCGCGCTCTACGGCTCACCGGAGATCCGGCCGCTGGAGCAGCGCCGCACCGCCCTGGTCACCATGGGCGACAGCGAGATCTCCGGCGAGGGTGTGGGCAACTACGTGCCCGGCACCCACCAGAACGGCAACTGGTGCGACCGCTCGTACGACCAGGCGGTGTTCCGCACCGGCATCGCCGCCGACGAGAAGTACAACATCGCCTGCTCCGGGGCCACCCCGTGGAACCTCATCGCCGGCGGCCCCACCCAGCACAACGAGCTCAACCAGGGCGACTACCTGGCGATCAAGGCACGCAACACGCACGTCAAGCTGATCTGGGTGGTCGTCGGCGCCAACGGCGACGGCACGATCCAGTTCGGACCGGTCGCCACCGACTGCGCCGTACGCCGGGTCTTCTTCCAGGGCCCCTGCTACCCGACCTACACCGACCAGTGGACCATCCGCACCGACGGCAGCCGGCGCGCGGTCCAGGAGGCGCTCACCTCCATCCGGCAGACCATGACCAACGCCGGCTACCTGGGGTCGGACTACGAGCTGGTGCTGATGTCGTACCCCAGCCCGGGCAGCCCGGACGTGGAGGACAACCCGAACTTCCCCGGCTGGTACGCCGGCGGCTGCCTGCTCTACCTCGCCGACGCCGCGTTCGCGCGGAACAAGGCGGTGCCGCTGTTCGAGTCGGCGCTGCGGGCGGCGGCCACCAACACCGGCACCCGCTACCTCGACGCCAGCCGGCTCTTCCACGGCCACGAGGTCTGCACCGACAACACCTCGGTCCGCGGCCTCTACATCGAGGTGGGGATCTGGGACGAGAACGCCGCCCGGCAGTCGTTCCACCCCAACATCCGTGGACACGGCATGTTCGCCCAGTGCATCACCCAGTTCTGGAACGCGGGCCTCCAGCGAGCCACCTGCGTCGACCCGGCCAGCACCGGCACCGGCGTGCTCCAGCCCGGGCTGCTGGAGTTCAAGCAGCTGCGCAACGCCGCCACCGGCACCTGCGTGGACGGCCGCGGGTACGACTCGCGCAACGGCACCGTCCAGCAGTCGTACGCCTGCCACGGCGGCCGTAATCAGGGCTTCTGGTACGACCCGGCCCGCCGGTCGCTGCACTCGGAGCTGTCGCACGACCGCTGCCTGGACGTGGCGGGCGGCTCGCTGACCGCCGGCACGGCAATCAACAGCTACGACTGTCACGGCGGCGCCAACCAGAAGTTCGTCTTCGCCGGCAACCAGCTCAGGCCGGCCGGCGCGACCAACCTCTGCGTGGCGTTCGACAACCCGTGGCTGGGTACCCCGCGGCTGCGGCTGGCCGGCTGCTCCACCAGCAGCCGGCAGCAGTGGTCCTTCGAGTCCCGGTCGTTCGCCAACCCCGTCGGGTACGGGCACGACGACTTCATCGGGTCCCGGGTCTACTGACCGCGCGGAGCCGGCGCGGTGATCCGCGCCGGCTCCGTCGACGGGTCTGCCCGCCCTACTGCTGCTTGACCGGCACCACGATCAACCGGGCGACGGTGGCGTCGCCGTCCTTGGCACCGGCGACACCGATCCTCGTGCCGACCTTGACGTCGCTCGACTGGATCGTCGTCCGCCGCTCGATCACCCGGAGCTTGTCGCCGAACGTCCAGGTCAGCGTGAAGCCGTCGGTGGACTTGACGGTCACCGAGTCACCGTCGACCGCGGTGACCTCGCCGCGCTGCACCACGACGGTCTTCGTGCCGCCGTCCCTGGTCTGCACGACGGCCTCACCGTGCAGGGTGTTCTTCCGCAGCAGCACCCGGGCCTGGCGACGCTTGCGCCACTCCTCGGCCCGCTCACCGCGCTTGCCCTTCGGGCCGGCCTCCGGCTCGGCCGATCCGGAGGCTGACGGCGCGGCAGCGGCCACCAGTTCCAGCTCGGTCGGGTCGAAGCCCATGGCGGCGAGCGCCTGGCCCTCCACGCCCATCGCCGCGGCGACGTCGACCGCGGCCTGCTGCGCCGTACCGTCGGCGACCTGGGCCGGGCCGCAGCCGGTGAGGCCCAGCGCGACCGCCGCGAGCAGCGACGTGGTGGCGACGGCCAATCCCTGACGTGCCATGACACTCCCTCTCGTCCGTGGTGCTCACAGCGTCGCGCGGCCCGATGGGCGCCGCGTCAGGCCGATGTTCGGGTCAGGTAAGGATGGGCGGGCAGCCGGACGGTGAACGCCGCCCCGCCCTCGGCGGCGTGCCCGGCGGCGATCTCCCCGCCCAGCCGGCGGACCAGCCCGGCGGCGAGCGCCAGCCCGAGTCCGCTGCCCACCTTGCGCACCCCCCGGTAGCGCTGGTGCAGCGCCCCGCGCTCGAAGGCCACCGCCAGGTCGTCGTCGGTGAAGCCAGGCCCGCCGTCGCGGACCTCCACCACCCCGCCGGCCGCCGGGTCCGCGCCCGCCGGCCGGACCGCGAGCACCACCGGCGCCCCCGGGGGTACGACCCGCAGCGCGTTCTCCAGCAGCCCGTCCACCACCTGCCGGATCCGCCCCGGATCGGTGTACGCGGGCACCGGCCGGTCCGGCGCCTCCAGCCGGAACGGCACCCCGACCGCCGCGCACCGGTCCGACCAGGTGCGCTCGGCGTCGACGGCCAGCCGGGTGAGGTCGACCGGGACCGGTTCCAGCGGGAAGTCGGCCGCCTCCAGCCGGGCCAGCGCCAGCAGATCGCTGACCAGCCGGTCCAGGTGCTCCGCCTCGGCGAGCATGGTCCGCCCGGTGCCCGGCGCCTCGTCCGCGCCGATCACCCCGTCGGCCAGCGCCTCGGCCCAGCCGCGAATCGCGGTCAACGGGGTGCGCAGCTCGTGCGAGACGGAGAGCAGGAACTCCCGTTGCCGTCCCTCGCTGGTGGCCAGCGCGGCGGCCAGCCCGTTCAGCGCGTACGCCAGGTCGGCGACCTCGTCCGGCGGCTCCACCGGTACGCGTACCGCCCGGTCGCCGGCGCGCAGCCGGGCGGCGGCGTCGGCGGCGTGCCGGATCGGCCGGGCCAGCCGGCGGGCGAGGAGCAGTCCGGCGGCGAGCCCGGCGGCGAGCCCGGCGAGCAGCGGCAGCCAGAGACTGCGCAGCACTTCCCGCCAGGGGCCGCTGGTGGTGGCGCGGGTGAGCACCACGCCGTCCCCGTCGGGCAGGGCCCGCCCCTCCACCAGGGCACGCCGGCCGTCGACCAGCCGGCGACCGGAGACGTCCTTGCCGGCGGTGATCCGGTTCACCACCTGCCGGGGCAGCCCGGGGCGGTCGACCGTGCCGGCGCGCACGACGTACACCTCGATCTCCTGCTGGCGGAGCTGGCGGATCAGCCGGTCCCCGGCGGCGTCCCGCTGCCGCACGGGGCGTACCCGCAGCACGTCGGCGGCGAGGCGGGCCTGCGCGGCGAGCGCCGCCTGGTCGCGGCGCTCCGCGCCGCGTACCGCGAGGGGGACCGCGACCAGGGCGGTGACCAGCACGGAGACCAGGGCCACCGCGCAGGTGACCAGGACCGCGCGGGCGGTGAGGGTGTCGGTGATCCGGCGACGCCGGGGCGTGGGGGCGGGCCGGGGCCCGAGCACCGGCAGCGCCACGGTGGGCTCGTGCGGCCGGTCGGGGCGCGATCGGCCGGGGTCAGCCATCGGCCGCGTACCCGACGCCACGGTGGGTGCGGATCACACTGGCCGCGCCGAGCTTGGCCCGAACCTGCGCCACGTGCACGTCGACGGTGCGGGTGCCGGCGTGCGCCGCGTACCCCCAGACCCCGGCCAGCAGTTCCTCCCGGGTGAAGACCCGGCCCGGTCGGGCCATCAGGTGGGCGAGCAGGTCGAACTCGGTGGAGGTGAGCTGGACCGGGTCACCGCCGGCGGTGACCGTGCGGCGGGCCGGGTCGAGGGTGACCGCGCCGACCGTCCGGGCGCGCTCCACTGCCTCGGGCGCGCCGGAGGTGCGGCGCAGCACCGCGCGGACCCGGGCGACGAGTTCGCGGGGACTGAACGGCTTGGTGACGTAGTCGTCCGCGCCGAGTTCCAGGCCGACGATCCGGTCGACCTCGTCGTCGCGGGCGGTGAGGAAGATGACCGGCGTCCAGTCGCCGGCCTCGCGCAGCCGGCGGCAGATCTCCGTGCCGGCCAGGCCGGGCAGCGTGATGTCGAGTACGCAGGCCACCGGGCGCAGCCGGCGGGCGGCGGCCAGGCCGGCCGTGCCGTCCCGTTCCAGGTGCACGCCGAAGCCGTCCCGGCCCAGGTAGAGCCGGACCAGGTCGGCGATGGCCGGCTCGTCCTCCACCACGAGGACGAGTCCGCGCTGCGGGGCGTCGACGGTCACCGGCCCATGATGACCGACCGGCGGTCACCGGCGACGTGCGGCTGTGTTCGGGTCAGGTAAGGATGCGGTCAGCGGGCCGGTACGGGCCGCAGCGCCGGACCGCCGGCGGCGGCGGGCGCCTCGCCGATGGTGGCGACGACCCGCTCCTTCGGCGTGCGCAGCCGGGTACGGAACGCGTGGTTGAGCAGCGTGTCGAGCTGCCACACCTGCTTCGGGTGCTGGGTGTGGATGACGAACCGCTCACGGACGCCGTCGATCGCGGTGGCGGCTAGGTCGACCGACTGCGAGCGCGGGTCCGGGCTCCAGGTGACGTTGCTCAGCTCGCGCAGTTCGGTGTTGAGGTGCAGGCGGAGCCGGTGCAGCACCCGGGTCTGCTGGGTGACCACCATCCGGCGGTGGGTGAGCAGGAGGAGGTATTCGCCGGCCACCGGCCGGTCGGGGCGACCGCACCGGGCGACCAGGATGGTGGCGTCGCCGGAGCCCACGCACTGCCGGAAGATCGGCATGTGCCGGCTCACGGTCTGCACCGCCAGGCCGGTCTCGGCGGCGGCCGGGAGGAACGTTCGGGAGAAGACGTCCATGACCTGCCCAACGAGCCGTGACCTGGGGTGACGTGGGTCACTACCGACTTTTGGAAGTTCCACGACCCCCTGTCGCACCGCCTGTCCGTCATCGGCGGGACGGACGCGAGAACGGCTCGGGTCAGCGGGTCGAGCGGGTCGTACGGAACGGCCCGAACCCGGCGGCGCGGGAACTGGGCCGGGTCGGCGTCACCGTCGCCGACCGGTACCGGGTCATCGGCACCTCGAGGTCGAGGTAGTCGCTGTCGATGTTGAGCTTGACGCCGCCCCAGGTCTCGTAGTGGTCGCCCTGGTACTGCTTCATCCGCCGCTTCGGCACCCAGTGGTTCGCCGGGATGGTCGGGTCCGACGTCGTCCGCACGCCGTCCCAGTTGGCGAAGTCCAGCACGTCGGGCCGGATGTGACCGGGCTGGGAGTAGGCGCCGACGTGGTCCGGGAGGCCGGCGGAGCGGGTGTTGGTGTAGAGGCCGGACAGATAGCCGTGGTCGTGCAGGCGGGCGGTCCACGCGCTGGTGAACTGCAGGACCGCGGTCGAGCATGCGGCGGCGCCCGAGGGGTAGCGCTCCAGGTCCAGGATGATCGTGCTCTGCACCGCGAGGTCGAGGCCCCGGGCCCTGGTCACGGCGTCGTCGGCCGCCGCCCGCCCCTGCGCCGCCGCCTGCGCCGGGTCGATCCGCCGCTGGTACGTCGAGCACGGCGCCTGGAGGCCGACGTAGAGCGGGAAGAACCGCCAGCCCTTGGCCTGCTGGTCGGCCACCCACTCCTTGGTGAGGTTCGGCTGTGCGCAGCCCCGGTTGACCCCGCCGATGTAGATCCCGATCGCCCGGTACGGCGACTGGAGCCAGGCCGTCATCTGGGCGCCGGAGGGGGCGGCGCAGGTGTCGAAGCCCAGGCCGGTGAAGGTGCCCGGGTGCGGCCCCGTGTAGCCGGCCGCCCGAGCCGGGCGGTCGGTGGCGGCGAGCCCGGCGGTGGCGAGAAGCATCCCGGCCACGGCGGCGGTGAGCATCCGACGGGCGGCCCGCCGCAGACCCGACGGAGCGGAGGTGATCGTCACGGATTCCCCGTTCTGGTGAAGGTCATCGGACGGCGGAGCGGGCGTGGACACGCGCTCAACACCGACCGGGGGGAATCCTGCCTGGCCCACGACGTGCTGTCCACCCCGTCGGCGTCCATTTCGGAGCCGCCGGGATATCGGTCCCGCGCCGGGCAGTCGACGGTCAGACCGGCAGCGGGGCGAAGAGTTCCTCGAGCCAGCCGGGCACCGCCTCGGCGTACTCGGCGCGGGCCGGGTCGGGGGTGACCAGGGCGCGCTGCCAGGACAGCGCCCGGCTGACCGTGGTCACCCGCATCGCCAGCGCGGCGGCCTCCCGCAGCGCGGCCCGGTCGTACCGGTCGGTCCACGCCTCCAGGTACGCGTCCCGCAGCCGCAGCAGCGCCGGGTCGTCGGGGGACAGTTCGCCGGCGTACGCCACGGAGCGCAGCGTCACCAGCAGCGTGCCGAAGGGGTGGGCGACGGAGGCGTCCCCCCAGTCGAAGAAGCGGTACCCGTCGGCGGCGACGAAGACGTTGCCGTCGTGCAGGTCGTCGTGCTGGATGCTCGCCGGCACCCCGAAGTCCGCCAGCCGCCCGCAGAGCGCCTCGAACTCGCCCCGGTACGCCCGCAGCCGCTGGTGCAGTTCCGGGTCCATCCCGTTCTCCGCGCCGAGCAGCAGCGCCTCCTCGTCGTCCAGCAGCACCTCGAACCGCCGCGGCAGCTCCTCCGGCCGGTGGTCGGGCACCCCGAGGGCGAGCAGTCGCTGCGCGTGCGGCGCGACGGTGAGTTGGAGGGCCGCGTACCCGGGCAGCAGCCGCTCCCAGCGGGACAGGTCCGGCTCGGCGGCGAGCGTGTCCCGCAGGCTCGGGCCGCCGTCGGGCAGCAGGGACCAGCCGCGCCCGGCGTCCACGGCGATCGGGTGCAGCACCCGGTCCGGGGTGAGCCGGGCCAGCTCGGCCAGGAGCTCCGCCTCGTGCCGGGTGCCGGGGTTGTTGGCCTTGAACCAGACGTCCCCGCTGTCGGTGGGCACCCGCCAGACCAGCGACCAGGGCCGCACCCGGGGTTCGACCGGGCCGGTCACCCGGCGACCGCTCCGGTCGAGCCGGTCGGCCACCCACTGAAGGGCGGCCACCTGCCAGTGCGGGTCGGCCCAGCCGGTCCGCGGCGTCGAGGTCTCGGTCACGCCGCGAAATCTAGGCCGTCGCCGGTGGCGGAGTCACGCGTATTCCGCCCGCACCGGCGACGGCCCGTCGTGGCCGAGGCCGTCAGAGCAGCTCGACGATGGTGGCGTTGGCCATGCCGCCGCCCTCGCACATGGTCTGCAGGCCGTACCGGATGCCGTTGTCGCGCATGTGCTGGAGCATGGTGGTCATGATCCGGGCGCCGCTGGCGCCGAGCGGGTGGCCGAGGGCGATCGCGCCGCCCCGCGGGTTGAGCCGGTCCGGGTCCGCCTCGGTCTCGGCCAGCCAGGCCAGCGGCACCGGGGCGAACGCCTCGTTCACCTCGTACACCCCGATCTCCTCGATGCCCAGCCCCGCGCGGCGCAGCGCCTTCGCGGTGGCCGGGATCGGCGCGGTGAGCATGGTGACCGGGTCGTCGGCGGCGACCACGGCGGTGTGGATGCGGGCCAGCGGTCGCAGGCCGTGCCGGCTGGCCCACTCGCTGGTGGTGACGGCGAGCGCGGCCGCGCCGTCGGAGATCTGCGAGGCGGACCCGGCGGTGACCACGCCGTCGGCGCGGAACGGGGTCTTCAGCTCGCCGAGCTTCTCCAGCGAGGTGTCCCGGCGGATGCCCTCGTCGGCGGCGAACTTGCCGCCGTCGGCGAGCGCCACCGGGGCCAGCTCGGGGTCGAACGCGCCGGCGTCCTGCGCGGCGGCCGCCTTCTCGTGGCTGGCCAGCGCGAACTCGTCGAGCTGGGTACGGGAGAAGCGCCAGCGCGCGGCGATCAGCTCGGCGCCCACGCCCTGGTTGAACGGCAGCGGCTCGTCCCCGGCGAAGCCCTCGACGCCCCGGTAGCGGTCGCGGAGCTGGTCGCTGAACGGCATCCCGCCGGCCACGCTGGAGCCCATCGGCACCCGGGTCATCGACTCGACGCCACCGGCGACCACCAGGTCGGCCTGGCCGGAGGCGACCGCGGCGGCGGCGAAGTGCAGCGCCTGCTGGCTGGACCCGCACTGCCGGTCCACGGTGGTGCCGGGGACCGACTCGGGCCAGCCGGCGGCGAGCACGCCGTTGCGGGCGATGTTCCAGGACTGCTCACCGACCTGGGACACACAGCCCCAGACCACGTCGTCGACCTGGCCGGGCTCGATGCCGGTGCGCTCGGCGAGCGCGCGCAGCACGTGCGCCGAGAGGTCGACCGGGTGCACGGCGGACAGGCTGCCCTTGCGCCGCCCCACCGGGGTGCGTACGGCGCCGACGATGACTGCGTCACTCATATCTACTCCCCGGTAACCTGGCTGCCGTCGATACTACGTCCTCCGGGAGCCGGTGTCGTCCGCCCCCGACAGTCGGCCGCGTCCGGCTGGCATGCTGGACCCGTGCAGCCTCCATCGTCCCCATCCCACCAGTGGCGGGTCCCGCCGGCCCTGCCGGTGGTGAAGCTGGTCGGCGCGGTGCTGCTGGCCGCGCTCGGCCTGCTGCTCTCCGACGGTGACCGGGTCCAGGCGGTGCTGACCGTCGCGGTCGCCGCCGGCCTGGTCGGCTGGGCGCTGCGCGACCTGCTCGCCCCGGTCCGCCTCGCCGCCGACCCGACGGGGATCACCGTCATCCGCGGGTACGCCGGCCGGCGGCACCTGCCCTGGCCGGCCGTCGAGGCGATCACGGTGGACCGGCGGTCCCGGCTCGGGCTGTCCACCGAGACCCTGGAGATCGACGCCGGGGAGTCGCTGCACCTCTTCGGCCGGTACGACCTGGGTGCCCCGCCCGACGAGGTGGCCGGGACGCTCCGGTCGGTCCGGGCCGCCGCCCACCACTGAGCAGCGGCTCAGCCGACGAGCATCGGGCAGCGGCTCAGCCGGTCAGCATCGAGCAACGGCTCAGCCGGTCAGCATCGCGGTGCGGACGATCACCAGGCCGAGCAGCGCCACCAGGATGACCGCCGTACCGGCGGCCTGGAAGACCGACCGGCGCATGCGCGGCGCGTACGCCAGCACCCAACCCATCGCCGCGCCGGTGACCAGGCCGCCGATGTGGCCCGGGATGGAGATGTTCGGCACGGTGAAGGTGAAGATCAGGTTGATCACCAGGACCGGCACGATCGCCGAGGTGTCCCGGCCCAGCCGCCGCATGATCACGAAGACTGCGGCGAAGAGCCCGAAGATCGCGGTGGACGCGCCGGCCGACGCCGCGTTCGGTTCGCTGAACAGGTAGGCCGCGACGTTGCCGCCGAGGCCGGCGACCAGGTAGAGCCCGAGGAAGCGCAACGGCCCGAGCAGGGCCTCCAGGTCCCGGCCGAGCACCCAGAGCGCCCACATGTTCAGCAGCAGGTGCACCAGGCCGTAGTGCAGGAACATCGCGGTGACCAGGCGGTACCACTCGCCGGCCGCCACGCCGTGCGGCTCCCCGAACGGGACGTAGGAGGCGTAGCTCAGCACCGCGCCCCACTGGGTCAGCGGCGTGCCCCCGCCGAGCAGCCCGCCCAGGCCGGAGCCGCCGGCCATCGCGTCGCCGCCCCGGTCGCTGAGGATCGACAGCACCATGGCCAGCACGTTCACCGCGATCAGGGTGCGGGTGACGAGGCCGCGGCGGCCGGCCGCACCGCCACCGAAGGCGGTACGCGCCGGCCGCACGCTGCGGCGTCCCTCGTTCACGCACTCCGGGCACTGGTGGCCGACGGAGGCCTCCCGCATGCACTCCGGACAGATCGGCCGGTCGCAGCGGGTGCAGCGGACGTACGTCTCCCGGTCGGGGTGGCGGTAGCAGACCGGAGTGGTCGGCACCGGCCCGCCGGTGGCGTCGCCGGCCGGCCCGGGGCGTTCAGTCATGCGTGCAAAGGTACCTCGGCAGGACGATCAGGCCGGGGTGCGCTCGATCTCGACCCGCTCGATCACGACGTCCTGCAGCGGCCGGTCGCTCGGACCGGTCGGCGTGTTCGCGATCGCGTCCACCACCTTCGCCGACTGCTCGTCGGCGACCTGGCCGAAGATGGTGTGCCGGTTGTTGAGGTGCGGGGTCGGCGACACCGTGATGAAGAACTGCGAGCCGTTGGTGCCCGGCCCGGCGTTCGCCATCGCCAGCAGGTACGGCCGGTCGAAGCGCAGCTCCGGGTGGAACTCGTCGCCGAACTTGTAACCCGGACCACCGCGGCCGGTGCCGGTCGGGTCGCCCATCTGGACCATGAAGCCGCTGATCACCCGGTGCGAGATGGTGCCGTCGTAGTACGGCCCGCTGCCCGGCTGACCCGTGCGCGGGTCGGTGTATTCCTTGTTGCCCTCCGCCAGGTCGACGAAGTTGCGGACGGTCTTCGGAGCGTGGTTGGGGAAGAGCTCCAGCCGGATCGAGCCAGCGTTGGTGTGCAAGGTGGCGTAGACAGCCTCGGCCACGGGTACTCCTCACTCGTTGGTCAGTTCCATGCGGATCCTCCCATGTGCCCGATCTGGCAGTGCGGAGGCATCCGAAGGTGGAGGATGACGAAGGAACAACTCCCAGGAGGTGGGACCGTGTTTGGAATCGGGCGGCGCAAGACCCAGGGGCAGCTCGCGAAGGCTGAGCTCAACCAGGGCATCGGTCACCTGAGGCAGGCCGCCACGTACGCGGCGAAGGGTGCCGGCGCCACGGTCGGGCCGCGGGCCGTCATCGCGCGGGACCGGGCGTCCAGCGGTTTCGCGTCGACGCTCGCGGCGCTCGCGCCGCTGGCCCTGGCGGTCCGCAACGCCCAGGCACAGACCGCGGGCAAGGCCCTCACCGGCCGGAAGGCCGCCGCCACGCAGCCGGCGATGAGCAGGAAGGCCAAGGCCAGGAACCTGAAGGCCGCGAAGAAGAAGCAGAAGAAGAGCGGGTCGATGATGACGGGTCTGCTGGCCGCCGGCGCGGTCGCCGGTGTGGCCGGCGCGATGGCCATGCGCCGCCGCCGCGAGCAGCAGGAGTGGGCGGAGTACGACCCGACCCAGGGCGTGGAGACCGTCCGCGACGAGGTGGACACCCTGGTCATCGAGACCCCGTCGGCGAACGGAGGCAAGGTGACCGATTCGTCCACGATGTCCAGCGGTGCCGGCACGGCCGGTGGCCCCACCGGCGCGGGCAGCTCAGCGGTGGCCGGCGGCGACAGCGCCTCGACCACCACCCCCGGCACCCAGCCGACGATCCACGGCAACGACAAGGTCCCCTCGGTCGCCGAGGGCGCCACGGACGTCTCCGGCCGTCCGGCGGACGACCTGAGCAAGGCGCTCGGCAAGAACGGCGCCAAGTCCAGCAGCCGTCGCTGACCAGGCGGATCGCCGGCGGCGCGGGAGGCGACTCCCGCGCCGCCAGCGTGTCCGGGGTCCGTCGCGCGCCGGCCGGACCGGCCCGGCCCTCGTCGGCGCGGATCGCCGGCGTACGGGTCAGAGCCAGCCGTTGCGGCGGAACCAGCGGTACAGGGCCAGCGAGATGCCGAGCATCAGGGCCAGCACGCCCGGGTAGCCGTAGGTCCACTTCAGCTCGGGCATGTTCTCGAAGTTCATGCCGTAGACCCCGGCGAACGCGGTCCAGACCGCGGCGATGGCGGCCCAGGCGGCGATCTTGCGCATGTCGTTGTTCTGGTCGACGGTGACCTGCGCCAGCCGCGCCTGGAGGATGGAGTTGAGCAGGTCGTCGTAGGAGTTGACCTGCTCGACGGTGCGGCTGAGGTGGTCCTGCACGTCCCGGAAGTAGCGTCGCACCTCCTGCGGCACCTCCCGGTTCACCTGCGCGGTGAGGGTCAGCAGCGGCCGCTGCAACGGGATCACCGCCCGCTTGAACTCCACCAGCTCCCGCTTCATCTGGTAGATCCGCTGGATCCGGCCGCTGCTCTGCCGGTCGAAGACGTCGGCCTCCAGCACGTCCAGGTCGTCCTCCAGCTGGTCGGCCACCTCCAGGTAGAGGTCCACCACCCGGTCGGTGACCGCGTACGCCACCGCCCACGGACCGTGCAGCAGCAGGTCCCGCTTGGCCTCCAGGTCGGCGCGGACCGGGGCGAGCCGGCAGGCGTCGCCGTGCCGGACGCTGATCAGGAAGTTCGGCCCGATGAAGAGCATCACCTGGCCGGTCTCGACCACCTCGGAGTTCTCGGTCAGCTCCGCGTGCTCGCAGTAGCGGGCTGTGCGCAGCACCAGGAAGGTGACGTCGCCGAAGCGCTCCAGCTTGGGGCGCTGCTGGGCCTTGACCGCGTCCTCGACCGCCAGCTCGTGCAGGCCGTACGTCTCCGCGATGGCGGTCATCTCGGCCAGCTCCGGCTCGTGCAGGCCGAGCCAGACGAAGGCGTTGCGGTCGCCGCGGGCCGCCTCCAGCGCATCGGCGTAGTGCCACTGGCCGGGCTGGCGCTCCCCGTCGACGTAGAGCCCGCAGTCCACCACGCCGCTGCGCCCGGGCCCGGCCGGGCCCGGGATGCGGGGGGAACCGTCGGCGTTGAGGATGCGGGACATCGCCCGGACCGGCGCCGTCCAGGCGCGGGGGCTGAGCACCCGCCCGGCGTGCTGGTTCGTCGACCGCTCCCGCTGGACCCGGTCCGTCATGGCGTCCCCCTCCCCACGCTGCTGCGGCTTGCAGGCTACGCCCCCGCCGGCCGCGCTGCCCCTCGCCGGCCGGCCCGCCGGCAGCTTCGGTGATCATGCGGTGTGCTGCCAATACGTCCGATCGGACGGAATCCGCCGCCACCGGAGCAAGATCAGGGAAGGGGTGGCGCCGGGTGGGCCGCGCCGCGTTCAGGGGGGTGAGGGGGCGATGCGGCCCACCCGGCGCCGGTGGGGGCGGGGGTGATGCTGGGCGGCGTCGCGCGTACGGGCGGCGCGACCGGTGGCCCGGCCGCGCGTGGGCAGGTGAGCGACGCTCGCAGCATTGTGAGCCGCCGGCCGGCCCGAGGGGTGCCCCGGCCCGGCCGGCATCGCCAGATTGTCGGAAACCCGACAGATATTCAGCCCCGGACGGCGGCCACGGCCTCCGCCAGCCGGCGGACGCCCTCGTCGATCCGGTCCGCCGTGACGGCGGAGAAGGCCAGCCGGAGCGCGTGCTGCCCGCCGTCGACCATGAAGTCGCTGCCCTTGACCACGGCGACGCCCCGCTCGGCGGCGGCCGGGGCGAGCCGGGCCACGTCCACGTCCGCCGGGAACTCCACCCAGAGGAAGTAGCCGCCGTCCGGCTCGACGAAGCTGGCCTCGGGGAGGTGCCGGCGCAGCGACTCGGCGAGCACCCGGGCCCGCTCGCCGAGAGCGGTCGACACGGTCTCGATCGACCGATCGATCTCGCCCGAGACGCAGAACTGGTGCACGATCGCCTCGGAGACCATCCCGGGCGAGATGTAGAGGCTGGTCGCCTTCTTGGCGATGTCGGCGATCAGATCCGCCGACCCGACCAGGTAGCCGACCCGGACGCCCGGGCAGACCGTCTTGGTGAAGCTGGAGGCGTGCACCACCACGTTGCGGGTGTCGAGCGAGAGCATCGACGGCAGCGCTTCGCCCCGGAACCGGATGTCGGCGTACGGGTCGTCCTCGAAGATCGTGAACTCGTACTCGACGGCCAGGTCGAGCAGTTCGCGGCGCTTCTCCAGCGAGAGCGTCACGCCGGCCGGGTTCTGGTAGTTCGGGATGACGTGGGCCAGCCGGGGTCGCACCCCGGACTCCAGCAGCTTGCGCAGCTCGGCGGTGTCGAGGCCGTCCGGCTGGATCGAGACGCCGTGGATCTCGCCGCCCATCCGCTGCAGGTTGAGCAGGGTGCGGTCGTAGGTGGGACGCTCCACCACCACCGCGTCACCGCGGCGGACCAGGTGGTCGAAGAGGAACGCGTCCGCCTGGAGCGAGCCGTTGGTGATCAACACCTGATCCGCCTCGACGCCGTGCTTCTCGGCGATC
Organism: Micromonospora sp. CPCC 206171; assembly: GCF_036906755.1. NCBI lineage: Bacteria > Bacillati > Actinomycetota > Actinomycetes > Micromonosporales > Micromonosporaceae > Micromonospora > Micromonospora sp. CPCC 206171. Next base: position 16,289 of record NZ_JBAKHT010000004.1, read on the forward strand.
CACTTCCGCAGGGGTGGGTACCCCACGGAGGTGCCGTACGCCGTGATCCCGGCGGGGTCGGCGTCGAAGGCACGGACGGCGGCTGCCTTGAGACCCTCGACATCGACGATGTCCAGCGAGGGAGCTCCACGGGCGAACGAGATCAGCTGCTCGGCGGTCATGCGCACGAGCCTAGGGCCTGTCCCGGCCGGTCCGACCGGCATACACGCCAAGTTCAACATGCGGGCAGATGATCGACCGGCGGACGTGAGCGGGACTCTCGTCGACGGGTTGTTCGGGCCGGTCAGGGGCCGCCGCGACAGGTGCGGACGACCCCCGGCCGGGACTCAGCCCACGGTGAGCCGCTGCTGCGACCAGACCCGCATGAGGTCGCGTACGGAGATCACCCCGGCCACCTCCCGGCCGTCGAGCACCACCAGGTGACGGAAGCCGCCCCGGGCCATCGCCGCGGCCGCCTCCTCCACCGTCCAATCCGGACCGGCGTAGACGACGTCCCAGCTCACGTGCGCCCTGGTGCGTTCCACGTCGCAGTCCAGCCCGGCCCCGATCGCGTTGAGCACATCCCGTTCGGTCATGATCCCGACCCCTTCGGAGTCCGGGTCGATCACCACTGCCGAGCCGACCCGGCGGGCCGACATCATCTGGGCGGCCTGCCGGAGCGTGTGCTCCGGACCCACCATGAGCACCTGGTTGGACATAGCTTCCCGAACCTGCATCACGCATCACCCCTTTGGGACGGCGGCACCCGGTACCCACATGGTGGGCCCCGTGGCAGACCGGGACAAGACCGGGCATCGGCGCGACCGACGCCCGCTCGCTACTGTCGAGGCGTGCCCCCCGCCCCTCTTCGCTGCGCAGGCGCCCTGACCGCCGACCACGACGGCCGGCTCCTCCTCCGGCGCCGGCCTCCCGAGCGGAGCCTCTTTCCCAGAGCCTGGGACATCACCGACGGCCAGGCGGGACCGGGCAAGAACGCCGTCACCGCGCTGGACGACCGCCCGCCCGCCTGCGTCGCCGCGCCGCGGTCGACCCGTTCGTGAACTCCGGCGTCGAGCTGGCGCCGCACCGGTTCGCCGGGCTGGTCGCCCCGGCGGTCGACCGGACCTTCGTCGCCGGCATGCTCGCCGGCCGCGACGGCGGCGGCGCCGAGCTGAGCCAGCGGTACGGCGGGCCGGCCGCCACCGGCTTCCTGGTCGAGTTCCGCACCCGGCTCGCCGCGCCGGGCGGCACGGTCGACGGGGCCGGCTTCGCCGCCGTCACCCGCTACCGGGATCCGGCCGCCTGCCAGCGTGCCCTGGACAAACAGGTGGCGCACGGGATGATCGTCCGCCAGCCGGACGGCGGTTTCGCCGCCACCGAGCGCGGTACCGACTTCCTCACCGAGATCTGCCAGGTGCACGGCGAGGTCACCGAGGAACTGTGGGCCGGGCACGACGACCGGGTGCTGCGCCTGGTCGAGGCGTTCGGCCGGCTGCTGGCGTACGCGCTGCTGCTCGCCGGGGAGCCGGACGCCGAACCGACGCCCGCGTTCGCCACCATGGCCCCGCCGTACGAGCCGGACGGCACACCGCCCGGGGTGCTCCTGCTGAACCGGCTCGGCACGCTGCGTTACCACCGGGCCGACGCGCACGCCGCCGCGTGGACCGCCGCCGGGCACACCGCGTCGAGCATCAGCGAGCTGTCAGAGGGGCCGGAGCGCCGGGCGATCGAGCTGGAGACCGACCGCCGCGCGGCCGGCCCGTACGCGGCGCTCACCGCCGAGGAGCGGCTCGCGGTGCTGGCCGACCTGGCCGCCCTGCCCGGTTGACGGCAGCCCCGCCGTCACACGGGGCTATCCTCCACGGTGACCTGGAGTCGTACGAGGGAGGACCCCGCATGATCGGGATGGTGCTCGCGGCCGGTGCGGGGCGCCGACTGCGCCCGTACACCGACACCCTGCCCAAGGCGCTGGTGCCGGTGGACGGTGAGACCACCATCCTGGACATCGCGCTGCGCAACCTCGCCGAGGTCGGGCTCACCGAGATCGTGATCGTGGTCGGGTACGCCGCCGACGCGGTCGTCGAGCGCCAGGCGGCGCTGGAGGAGCGCTACGGTGTCCGGCTCACCCTCGTGCACAACGACAAGGCCGAGGAGTGGAACAACGCGTACTCGCTCTGGCTGGCGCGGGAGCACTTCGCCCGGGGCGTGCTGCTGGTCAACGGCGACACCGTGCACCCGGTGAGCGTGGAGAAGACCCTGCTCGCCGAGCGCGGGCCGGGCATCCTGCTGGCGATCGACAACATCAAGGCGCTGGCCGAGGAGGAGATGAAGACCACCTTCGACGCCGCCGGCCAGCTCACCCGGATCACCAAGATCATGGATCCGGGCGAGGCGTACGGGGAGTACATCGGCGCGACGCTGATCGAGCCGCAGGTGGCCGACGCCCTCGCCGACGCGCTGGAGGCGACCTGGCGGCGTGACCCCAACCTCTACTACGAGGACGGCTACCAGGAGTTCGCCGACCGGGGCGGCGAGGTGCGCGCGGCGCCGATCGGCGACGTCTCCTGGGTCGAGGTCGACAACCACGCCGACCTGGCCCGGGCGCGGGAGATCGCGTGCCGCTACTAGCTCGTACGGTGCTGACCCCGCTGCACATCGACGTGCGGCGCGGGGCGGTGGCCGACCTCGCCGCGATCCTCGCCGACGGGCGGATCTCCGCCGGCGGCGACGTGGCCGTGGTGGTGGGGCCGGGGCAGGGCGAGCAGATCGCCGAGCTGATCCGGCCGTCGCTGCGGTCGGCCGACGTGTTCACCGTCGCCGGCGGCACCCTGCAGGCCGCCGACGACCTGGGCAGCAAGCTCCGCGCCCGCTCGTACGACGCGGTGGTCGGCATCGGTGGCGGCAAGACGATAGACGTCGCCAAGTACGCCGCCACCCGGCGTGGACTGCCCATGGTCACCATGGCCACCAGCCTGGCCAACGACGGGATCGCCTCCCCGGTCGCCAGCCTGGTCAGCGAGGGGATCAAGGGCTCCTACGGAGTGCATATCCCGATCGCGGTCATCGTCGACCTGGACTTCGTGGAGAGCGGCCCGGAACGGCACAACCGGGCGGGCATCGGCGATGCGGTGAGCAACATCAGCGCGCTGGCCGACTGGGAGTTGGCCCGGCAGGTCCGGGGCGAGCCGGTCGACGGCCTGGCCGCCTCGCTGGCCCGGATGGGTGCCGAGGCGGTCCTCAACCACCCGGGCGACGTCACCGACGACGCCTTCGTCACCGTGCTCGCCGAGGCGCTCATCTCCAGCGGCCTGGCGATGGCGGTCTGCGGCACCAGCCGGCCGGCCAGCGGCGGCTGCCACGAGATCATGCACGCCGTCGACGCGCTCTTCCCCGACACCGCCTCGCACGGTGAGCTGGCCGGGCTCGGGGCGTTGTTCTGCACCTGGCTGCGCGGCGACCGGCGGCGCTTCATCGAGATGTCGGCCTGCCTGGCCCGGCACCAGCTGCCCCGCCTCCCCGCCGACGTGGGGCTGACCGACGACCAGTTCGTCGAGGCCGTGCAGTTCGCGCCCTCCACCCGGCCGGACCGGTACACCATCCTCGAACACCTGGCGATGTCGCCTACCGAGACGCGGGAGCGGCTGGCAGACTACGCCGGTGCAATCCGCGACCACTGTGGCTGAGCCCCGTCCCACCGTTGCCGACTTCCACCGGGTCAACCGGGGTGGCGGCCTGTTCAGCGAGTCGCTCAGCCAGTGGCTCGGCGCGGTCTTCGCGCTGGTCGCCCAGCGCCTCGGGCTGCGCCCGACGGCGCTGACCATCGCCAACCTGGTGCTCGGGCTGGCCACCTCGGTGGCCGTGGTGGCGCTCGCCGGCCCGGTCGCCGCCGGCGACGTACCGGCCTGGGTGGTCGGGCTGGCCGCGCTGGTCGGCTGGCAGGTCGCGTACTCGCTGGACTGCGCCGACGGTCAGTTGGCCCGGGTGACCGGGCAGGGCAGCGCGGCGGGCGCCCGGGTGGATGTGCTCTGCGACGTGGCCGCCCAGATCGCGCTGGTGGCCGCCCTGGCGGCGACCGCCGTGGCGCAGCGGCCGGAGACGCCGACCTGGCTGGTCGCGGTCTTCGCCGGCACCTGGATGGTCAACCTGGTGACCTCGGTGATGCAGGCCGGCCCGAACGCCGCCAGCATGGTCACCTCGACCTCGCTGCCGGTACGCCTGGTGAAGCTGGTCCGCGACTACGGCGCGGTGATCTTCGTGGCCGCGCTGGTCCTGATGCTCGCCCCGGCCCTCACCTTCTGGGTGATCATCGCCTTCACGATCGTCAACGGCGGCTTCCTCCTAACCAGCATCGCCTTCTCCGCCCGCGCCTCCCTCCGCTGACCCCACCCCTCCCACCCCGGCCTGCCCCTCGCCGCTCTTTCAGAGAAAGAGTGGCTATCGGAGCCGAAATAGCGACTCGTTCTCTGAAAGTGCACGTGGAAGGCGGGCGCGTGGGGAGCGCGCGCGGGGGTGGGTCAGGGGTGGGTGACGGAGGCGTAGATGTCGAGGAGGCGCTTGGTGACGACGTCGGGGTGGAAGGTCTGCTCGTAGCGGAGGCGGGCCGGTCCCGACAGGGCGGCGGCGCCGGCGCGGGCGAGCGGGAGGGCGGCGGCCATCGCGGCCGGCTCCGGCGGGACCACCCAGCCGGCGGTGCCGGTCACCACGCCGGGGGGCAGCGGCGCGACGCCCCCGCCGGGGACCGCGGAGGCGATCTCCGCCGGCCCGGTGCCGGCCGGCTCGCGGGGACCGTCCGCCCCGACCAGGTACGGGATGCCGCCGAGCGCGGTGCCGAGCACCGGCCGCCCGCTGGCCAGCGCTTCGATGATCACGGTGGGCAGGACGTCGTGCCACATCGACGCGGCGATCACCACCGCGCTCGCCTCGACCGCGGCGCGTACCCCGGCCCGGTCGAGCTGGCCCAGGTAGACCACGTCGGCGCGCTCCGCGGCGGCCGCCTCGACCAACGGTCGCAGCTCGCCGTCACCGGCGACGCGCAGGGTGCCCAGCGTGCCCACCGGGTGCCGGCGCCACGCCGCCAGCAGCAGGTCAAGGCCCTTCTCCGGGGTGAGCCGGGCCATGTAGAGGAACCCGTCGCCGAGCGGGGCCGGCCGGCCCGGGTCGGGCACCGAGTTGGGCTTGACCACGATCCGCTCGTCCGGGATGCCGTAGTCGCGCAGGTGGTCGGCGATCGCCGAGGTGAGCGCGATGAACCGGTCGACCGAGCGCCAGGTGCCCCGGTGCACGGCCAGGGTGGTCGCCATCAGCGCGCTCTGCGCGCGGGAGTTGCGGTAGCAGCGGTGCACGACCGCCGGCACGCCGAGCGCCCGGCCCTTGCAGTCCTGGCAGATCATCCCGTCCCGGAAGTAGATCCCGGAGGAGCAGACCTGGCGGTAGTTGTGCACCGTCTGCACCACCGGCACGCCGTGCCGGTGCGCGGTCCGCACCACCCAGGGCGAGATCAGCGGGTACGGGTTGTGCAGGTGCAGCACGTCGGGGCGGTGCGCGGTGAGCAGCCGGGACAGGTCCTCCTGGGCGCGCGGGGCCCAGATCGGGGAGATCGGCAGCAGCGCCTTGGCCGCCTTCGACATCGACGGGATCTCGTCGGAGCTGCGGATGAACGGCAGCACCTCGACGCCGGCGTCCGCCAGCTGGGCGATCTCCGAGTCGACGATCGTGTTCTCGCCGGAGGGCTGGGCTTCCCGGTACCGGTTGTGCGCCACCACGATTCTCACGGGAAAGAAGGCTACCGTTGGAACGTGCCCGAACTACCGGAGGTGGAGGCGCTCGCGGGTTACCTGCGTGAGCGCGCGGTGGGGCGGCGGATCGACCGGGTCGAGGTCGCCGCGATCAGCGCCCTGAAGACGTACGACCCGGCGCCCTCGGCGCTGTCGGGCCGGGCGGTGGTGGACGCCCGTCGGCACGGCAAGTTCCTCGACGTGGTGGTCGACGGCGGCCTGCACCTGGTGGTGCACCTGGCCCGGGCGGGCTGGCTGCACTACCGGGAGGCGTTCCCGTCCACCACCCCGCTGCGCCCCGGCAAGGGCCCGATCGCCCTGCGGGTCCGCCTCGACGACGGCTCCGGCTTCGACCTGACCGAGGCGGGCACCCAGAAGAAGCTGGCGGTGTACCTGGTGACCGATCCGGCGCAGGTGCCCGGGGTGGCCAAACTCGGGCCGGACGCGCTCGGCGCCGACCTGCCCACCTTCGCCGAGCGGCTGCGCAGCCGGCGGGGCCAGGTGAAGGGGGTGCTGACCGACCAGGCGGTGCTCTCCGGGGTCGGCAACGCGTACTCCGACGAGATCCTGCACGCGGCGAAGCTCTCACCGTTCGCGATCACCGACCGGCTCACCGACGACCAGCTGGCCGCGCTGCACGCGGCGACCCGGGCGGTGCTCGGTGACGCGGTCCGCCGCTCGCTGGGTCAGCGGGCGGCGGAGCTGAAGGGCGAGAAGCGCTCCGGCCTGAAGGTGCACGCCCGGACCGGCCTGCCCTGTCCGGTCTGTGGCGACACGGTGCGGGAGGTGTCCTTCGCCGATTCGAGCCTGCAGTACTGCCCGACCTGTCAGACCGGCGGAAAGCCCCTCGCTGACCGTCGGTTGTCCCGTCTCGTACGGTGAGTAATGACACTCGGTGATTACGGAGAGGAATCGTCCCGGGCGCGTGGAAGCTGCCCGTCCGCGCCTCTACCGGGGCCGCCATCCATCGGTATAGTGGCTCGGTCCCCGGCTTCGAAAACTGACGTGAAGTCGGCCGGATCCCTGCTGGCAACACCAGGCGCCATGTCCTTCGGGTCAGCGTCCGGCCCACTGACAGCGTGGGAGACTGGAACGGTGGGCGACCCGCGCCCCTCACGGCGAGTGAGCGGCGCGTGTCATGCGGGAGGACATGGGTGAGGTGACGACAAGCCTCCAGCGCCCGGTAACCAACACAGGCCGGAGCAAACTCGTGCGGCACGTCGACAGCTTCGAGATCCAGCCGCCGACACCGCCGTCGCACAACGGCGTCCCCCGGTCGGCGTGGGCCAGGGCCCGTCGCCGGGTGTCGCGCTGGCACCGTCCGTACACCGTCGCCCTGCTGCTGCTCGACTTCCTCGCCGTGATGCTGGCCGACTGGATGGCCCAGGAGACGTTCGGCCAGGCGCGGGCGGGTTTCTACAACGCCCAGGAGGACCCCACCTGGTTCTACACGGTGGCGTTCGTGCTGCTGCCGCTCGGCTGGGTGGTCATCCTCTGGGGCAACCGCGCCTACGACCGGCGCTATCTCGGCCTGGGTCCCGACGAGTTCAAGCGGGTCATCCGGGGTGGGGTGGCGGTCGCCGCGACGGTCTCCTTCATCGCGTTCGCCACCAAGACCGACCTTTCCCGTTACACGGTCGGTTTCGCCCTGCTCGGGGCGTTGACCCTGGTCCTGATGGGCCGGCTGACCGCCCGGTTCGTGCTGCACACCGTCCGCAGCCGCGCCGGGCACGCCGGGCACCGGATGGTGCTGGTCGGCACCCTGCCGGAGGCGCTGGAGGTCTACACCGCGGTCACCCGCAACCCGAGCGCCGGCCTGGTGCCGGTCGCCATCCACATCACCGACGGGTACGCCGCCGCCCGGGGCATCCAGACCCCGGTGCCGGTGTACGCCGGCCGGGACGTCCTCGCCCTGGTCCGCGAGGTCGGCGGCGACACCATCGCGGTCTGCGGCTCGGCCAGCGCCGAGCCCGGTGAGCTGCGCCGGCTGGCCTGGCAGCTGGAGGGCTCCGGCGTCGACCTGGTGGTCGCCCCGCAGCTGACCGACATCGCCGGCCCCCGGGTGCACATCCGCCCGATCGAGGGCCTGCCGCTGCTGCACGTCGAGGAGCCGACCCTGTCGGGCCCGGCGCTGCTGATGAAGAGCCTGATGGACCGGGTCGCCGCCGGGCTGGGCCTGCTGCTGCTCACCCCGCTCTTCGCGGCCATCGCCCTCGCGATCCGGATCTCCGACCCCGGGCCGGTCTTCTTCCGGCAGCCCCGGGTGGGCCACGAGGGCCGCACCTTCCGGGTCTGGAAGTTCCGGACCATGTACGTCGACGCCGAGGATCGGCTGGCCGGGCTGGTCGACCAGAACGAGACCGACGGCATGCTGTTCAAGATGAAGCAGGACCCCCGGGTCTTCCCGGTGGGCCGCTTCCTGCGCGCCTCCTCGCTGGACGAGCTGCCCCAGTTGATCAACGTGCTGTGGGGGGAGATGTCGCTGGTCGGGCCGCGTCCGCTGCCCGCCGACGACGGCGACTTCCTGGGTGACGTGCGGCGCCGGCTGCTGGTCCGGCCGGGGATGACCGGGCTGTGGCAGGTCTCCGGCCGCTCCGACCTGTCCTGGGACGAGGCGGTCCGGCTGGACCTCTACTACGTCGACAACTGGTCGCTGGCGTACGACCTGAGCATCCTGTGGCGGACGGTGGGCGTGGTACTGGCCCGCAAGGGCGCGTACTAGGCGCTCGACGTCGCAGGAGGCCGCGGGGGCTTGGCGTAGCGGCCGCCAGCGGCAAGGATCGCTGCGTGGATGGCAACCTCTCCGCCGTCGTCGGCGTCGTCTCGCTGGTCACGGCGCTGGCCGCCGCGCTCTGGGCGCTGCTGCGGCTGCGCGGCCGGCGGGGCATCGCCACCGCCACCCAGCGGGCCACCTACGAGGTGCTGCACACCGCCGGCCTGGCCGCCGAGCCGCTGCGTACCGGCCTGACACCGGCGGGGGCGGCGAAGGCCGTACGTCACCTGCGGACCCTGGTGGGGGCGGCCGGGCTGGCGCTCACCGACTCCGACGCGCTGCTCGCCCTCGACGGGCGCGGCGGCCACCACGGCGACCAACTGCTCGCGGCGGCCCGGCGGACGGTGGAGGCGGGCCGGTCGACGGTGCTCGGCGAGTCGGAGCTGCACTGCGACCGGGTCGACTGCCCGGTACGCGGGGCGGTGCTCGCGCCGCTGAGCGCGCAGGGCCGCGTGGTCGGGGCGCTGGTGGCGGTCGCCGACGCCCCACCCGCGCCCGGGCTGGTGCAGGCCACCCTGGAAACCGCGCACTGGGCCGGCAACCAGCTCGCCCTGGCCGAGCTGGATTCCTCCCGGGAGCGGCTGGCCCGGGCGGAGATCCGGGCGCTGCGCGCCCAGATCAGCCCGCACTTCATCTACAACGCGCTGACCGCGATCGGCTCGTTCGTCCGGACCGACCCGGAGCGGGCCCGGGAGCTGATCCTGGAGTTCGCCGAGTTCACCCGCTACTCGTTCCGGGCGCACGGCGAGTTCACCACGCTGGCCGAGGAGCTGCGCTCGATCGACCGCTACCTGACCATCGAGCGGGCCCGGTTCGGCGACCGGTTGCAGGTGCGGTTGCAGATCGCCCCGGAGGTGCTGCCGGTGACGCTGCCGTTCCTCTGCCTCCAGCCGCTGGTGGAGAACGCCGTGCGGCACGGGTTGTCCCGCAAGCCCGGCACCGGCATGGTGAGCATCGAGGCCCGGGACGCGGGCGCCGAGTGCCACATCACGGTGGAGGACGACGGAGTGGGCATGGATCCGGCCACGCTGACCGCGGGAATCGCGGAGCTGGCCCGCGCCGGCAGCGACCCGACCGACGACACCGGCCAGCACGTCGGCCTCTCCAACGTCGACGAGCGGCTCCGGTCGGTCTTCGGGGACCGGTTCGGCCTGGTCGTCGAGACCGGCCCCGGCTCGGGTACGAAGGTGAGCCTGCGGGTGCCGAAGTTCCATCCGGGCGTACGGGCGGGATCGTGACCGGGAACGCGACGGCGGGGTTCCTGCGGGTGCTGGCGGTCGACGACGAGCCGCCGGCGCTGGACGAGCTGGCGTACCACCTGCGGGCTGATCCCCGGGTGGCCCGGCTGCACACGGCGGGCGACGCGACCGAGGCGCTGCGGGTGCTCCGCGACGCCGACGTGGACGTGGTCTTCCTGGACATCCGGATGCCCGGCCTGGACGGGATGGAACTGGCCCGGGTGCTGCGCCGGTTCGCCCGGCCGCCGGCGATCGTCTTCGTCACCGCGTACGACGACGGCGCGGTGGACGCCTTCGACCTCGGGGCCACCGACTACGTCCGCAAGCCGGTACGCGCCGACCGGCTGGCCGAGTCGCTGCGCCGGGTGATCGGCTCCCGGGTGGTGCCGTCGCACCCGGCGGCCCTGGCCCGCGCCGAGGAGGACCCGACCATCCCGATCGAGCTGGCCGGGACGACACGGATGCTGCCCCGGTCGGCGGTGCGCTGGGTCGAGGCGCAGGGCGACTACGCCCGTTTGCACACCGCCGACGGCTCGCACCTGGTCCGGGTGTCGCTGGCGACGCTCGCCGAGCGCTGGGCGGACGCCGGGTTCGTCCGGATCCACCGGTCGCACCTGGTGCAGCTGAAGCTGATCGCCGAGCTGCGGCTGGTCAACTCGGGCTACGTGGTGGTGATCGACGGGACGGAGCTGCCGGTGAGCCGGCGGCACACCCGGGAGCTGAAGGACAAGCTGGTGCGGGCGGCCAAGCAGGACTGGAATCGCTGAGCGGGAATAATCGCGGATGCCCGTACACTGTACGGTAGGCCCTACGACAACGGGAGGCCAACCGTGCCGATGTTCGACCCCGCCACCGAGTTCGACCGCCAGCTCGACGGGCTGATCCGCCTGGGCTACCCGGAGCTCGCCGGGCTCACCGAAACCGCCTTCCGCGACCTGGTCACCCCGCTGCGGGACGCCGCGGTCAGCGGCGCGGCCTGGCTGCCCGCCCCGACCGACGCCCGGGTGCCGTTCCTGCTGGTGACCACCCGCGACCTGGTCCCGGTGCCCGACCGGCTGGCGCTCACCACGCTGGCCGGCAAGCGCAAGCCCGGCTTCCTCGACCGGAACTTCCCCCTCGACGACCTGCCCCGGTTCGACCCGATCAAGGAGTTGGAGGCACCGGCCGGACCGGCGTACCTGCTCTTCGACGTCGGCCGGGGCGAGGAGTTCCGCAACCTGGCGCCGGCCGCCGCGATGGAGAGCATGACCGCCCAGGACCGGTTGCCGCTCACCATCGACGAGGGGATCGCCTTCATCACCCACTTCCCCGCCGCGCTGGCCAGCAACCGGTGCTTCTCACTGGTCGGGTCCCGGTGCGGGGACAAGCGGGTGCCGGCTCTGTGGATCAGCCAGGGCGCGCCGAAGCTCGGCTGGTGCTGGTACGGCAACCCGCACACCTGGCTCGGCTCCGCCACCGCCCGCCCGGTGCGGGTGGGCCTGGCCTGACGAGATGGGCCGGTGCGGAACTGCATCCGCACCGGCCCGATCTTCTCTCGGGGGGCGCCGCGGCCACGACCGGAACGCCCCCCGCGCGTACGTCAGCCCCGGTCGTATCCCGAGACGCCGGTGGCCGCCACCGCCGGTCGGGACGGACGCGTCAGTCCGGTGGTGGTGGTGGTGCTGGACGTGACGGGGTAGACGTACATCGTCCCCACCACGTCCGCGATGACCCCCGTGTAGCCGGTCAGGTTGTGCACGTTGAACGCGCCGGTCGGGCCGACCACGCCCAGCACACCGTTGGAGACGATCTGCCCGGCGGCCGGGTTCAGGTTGCTCGCGGACGGCTTGGCGACCCCCGTGTCGGCCGGCCAGACGGTGAGCACGGTGTCCTTCTGCGGGGTCACTGCGGTCACGTTCATGGCGAGCACCTGGGTCTGCTCGTCGAGCATCGACGGCGGTGCGGTGACCTTGCGGGTAACGTTGGGACCGACATCGCTGAGGCCCTGCCCGTACCGGCTGTCCGCGATGCGGGTCGGGCTCAGCGGCCGGAACCGCAGCCCGTCGGCGACGGTGCCGTCGTCGATCACACCCACCAAATCGACCACCAGATGGGTGGTGGCGGAGGTGTAGATCTTGTAGCGCGGCGCGCCGGTGGCACCGCCGCAGCCGCCCGAGGGGCACGGCACGGTCTGCACGTACGCCAGGTTCGGCACGACCTTGCCCGCGCCGTAGTTGACGGTGGACGCGACCGGCTTGCTCCCCTCGCCCGACCAGGCGGTCAGGAAGCCCGACCGCTCCGGCTTGACCGCGGTGATGTTCAGGACCAGCGCCTTGACGTGCGCGTTGAAGTCACCGAAATCGGAGGCCTTGAAGTCGATCCAGCCGTTGAGGGCGGCGCCGGCCGGCAGCGGGCCGCGGGTGCCGGTCCGGGTGTCGAGAACCCGGTACGGATCGAACCACTGGTACTGGCCGCCCTTGCCGAACTCGGGCGGAATTCCGGCACCGCTGGCGTAGAAGCCCACCACGTCGACCACCACATCGGTGTAGCCGTTGCGGTTGTAGATCGCCACGGAGCCGCCATCGCCGACCTTGACGGTGACGTTGTTGGAACCCAGCCACCCCTTGGCAAAGTTGATCGACGAAGCAGTCGGCCGCGCGTATTCGGTCGACGGGTACACCGTGAGGAAGCTGTCCTGCGTGGGGCCGGTGACCGTCACATTCAGCACGGCTGCGGCCACGCCGCCGAAGGGCAGGCCGCCACGTCCGGCAACCCCGAGCTTGATCGTCTTGTCCGGGCCGAGCTTCGCCTTCGGCGCACCCAGGCCCGCGCGGGTGTCCAGCAGGCGAGCCGGGGCGACCGGGTAGTAGGTGCCCTTGTTGCCGTCGATGCTCAACGCCTTCAACGGGACCGCGCGGCGTCCCACCGTGCTGTTGTCGGGCAGATAGAGCGCTGCCTTCTTCGACCCGGCCGTGTTGGACCGGGCCCGGACCTTGATCCAGCAGGTCGAACCGGGCTGCACCGTCCGACCCGAGCAGGTGTCTTGGCCGGCGACGAGTTCGAACGCGTCGGGATTCACGCCACCCACCATGGCGACGCCGAAGGTGACCGGCTCGCTGCCCAGCGAACCGAACGTCACCAGTTGCTCGCGCTTGTCGCCGATGTGGATGGCGGCGAAGTCGACGAGTCTCGGATCGGGCAGCGCGGCGACGTAGCCGACCGTGGAGTTCCACCGGATCTCGCCGGTGAGCGCCGCCGAGTCACCGTTGCAGTGGTACTCGTAGCTGGCGGCGAAGCCGGTCATGGCCTGGGTTCCCGGGTCGCGGAGAACCTCGTGGACGGTGAGCGAGCCGGTGCCGGTCGTGCAGAACGACGTCCGATCGTCGTTGAGGTCGAGCCGGGCCCGCACACTGTCCCGGCCCCGAGCCGTCTCGTACGACTGCTTTGCGGTCCAGGTCTGGCCGGTGGGCGGCGCGGCGTCGAGCCGGACGTAGGCGCTCACCCCGTACCGGGCGGTGATGCGGAAGGTGTCGTCGGCCTCGGCCGCCGCGTCCAGCGTGGCGTTGGTGGGGTCGTAGACCCCCGACGAGCCGATCGGCTTGGCCTGGTGTTCACCCAGGTCGACGGTGAGGACGGTGTACGGCGCGGTCGGCGCGGCGAGCGCCACCCCCGGAAGTACGGCGGTGGCACAGGCGCCGGCGACGAGTACGCCGAGGAGACTGCGGATTCTGCGCATGAAGGCCCCGTGGAAGAGAAGGAATGGACAGCGGTGCCCCGGCCGGAGTCGGGGCGCCGCCCCGCGTCACGGCCAGTAGAACCGGCCCACCACGTCGATGACGACGTCCGTGGTGCCCGCGTTGTTGTGCACGTTGAACCGCTTGTACGGACCCAGGTCGGCGAGCACCGCCGCGGAGACGGTCTGCCCGGCGACCGGGTTGAGGTTGCTGGTCGTCGGTGTGGTGTCCGGCCAGTCAGCCGCCCAGAACTTGAGTACGGTGTTCCGGGTCGGCGCCACCGCGGTCGCGTTCAGCACCAGGACGTCCTCGTCCTTCTGGACCATCGCGGCGGGGGCGGTGACGGCCCTGGTCACGCCGGGACCCAGTGCGGCAGGGACGCCCTGGCCGAAGCGGCTGTCCACGATCCGGGTCGGGTTCATCGGCTGGAACCGCCGGCCGAACAGCAGCGTGCCGTCGTCCATCATGCCGAAGGCGTCAACGACGATGTGCGCCGCCGACGAGGTGTAGAGCCGGAAGGTCGGCGCGCCGGCCGGGCCGCAGGAGAAATCGTCCTCGCCGCAGGGCCGGGTCTGCACGAACGCCAGGTTCGGCGTGACCGTGCCGGCGGCGAAGTTCACCGTGGACGCGGTCGGCCGCTCACCGACCCCGGACCAGGCGGTCACGAAGCCGTCCGACTCCGGATCCACCACGGTGACGTTGACGATCAGCGCCCGGACGTGCGGGTTGTCGCTGCCGTGGCGCATGGTCAGGTCGATGACGCTGCCGGCGGGCCGCTTTCCGTCGACCCGGCTGTCGTACAGCCGGTGCGGCGGATGCGAGTTGTAGCGGCCACCCATGCCCCGACCGGCCAGCGTGTTGTCGGCGGCGTAGAAGCCGACGACGTCGACCACCACGTCGGTGTGACCGTTGCGGTTGTAGAGCGCCACCTTGCCGCCCGCGCCGAGCTTCACGGTGACGTTGTTGGACCCCAGCCAGCCGGCCGGGAAGTTGACCGAGGAGGAGTTCGGCCGCGCCTGACCCGCCGGGTACGCGGTGACGAAGCTGTCCGCCGTGGGGCCGGTGACGGTCACGTTCAGCACGACCGCTCCGACGCCGGTGGAGGGCACCCCGCCACGGCCGGCCACCTGAAGGTCCAGCGTCCCGCTCGGGCCGATCCTGCCGACCGGGGCGCCCAGGCCACTGCGGGTGTCCAGCAGGCGGGCGGGAGAGACCGGGTAGTAGGTGCCGGTGACGTCGACGGTCGCTGCGGACGCCGGGCCGGCCGCAGTGGCGGCGACCCCGGGCAGCGCCGTGATTGCGCACGCCCCGGCGATCGTCGCGCCGAGGAGGGCACGAGTTTTGCGCATGAAAACCCCGTGAGACAGAAAGCGGAGAGTTCGGCCAGCGTAAGGCGACGATCGATGGCCGGCAACCCCGTCCGGAAGAGCGAATGGGCGCCTGCCGGCGTATCGGGCCAACGGCCGAACCCGCCGGAAGCGGGGAAGGGCGCCCCGGCCGACGGCCGGGGCGCCCTTCGTGGTGCGGGTGCTCAGCGGTGGGACGAGCCCACCATCTGAGGCTTGCTCTTGCCGGCGCCGCCGGAGAGCGTGGCCGCCGGAGCGGCCGGGTAGTAGAAGGTGCCGACCACGTCGGCCACCACATGGGTGTCGCCGGTGAGGTTGTGCACGTTGAACGCGTCGTTCGGGCCGATGACGCCGAGGACGGCGTTCGACACGATCTGGCCCGCGTACGGGTTCAGGTTGCTGGCACTGGGCTTCGGGAGGTCGGCGTCGGCCGGCCACACGGTGAGGACGGTGTTCCTGGTTGGCTTCACCGCGGTCAGGTTCATCGCCAGCACGTCGGTCATATCGGTAACGATCGCGCTCGGCGCGGTGACCTTGGCGACCTCGCCGCCACTGAGGACGCCACCGGTGGTGCCCAGGTTGACGCGGCTGTCCAGGATCCGGGTCGGGCTCAACGGCGAGAAGCGCATGCCCCACTCGCCGTAGCCGTCGTCCACCACGCCGACGAGGTCAACGATGATGTGCGCCGCAGCCGAGGTGTAGATCCTGAACTTGGGCACACCCGCGGCACAGCCATCGGTACCGGTGCACGGCGTGGTCTGCACGAAGGCCAGGTTCGGCACGTTCGTGTTCGCCTTGTAGTTCACCGTGGAGGAGACGGGCTTGCTCCCGACGCCGGACCAGGCGGTCAGGAAACCGTCCTTGGCCGGAGCGACGGCGGTCAGGTTCAGCACGAAGGCCTTGACGTGCTGGTTGCGCTCCGGATCGTGGTCAAAGCTCAGGGAGTACTCGATGGTCGTACCAGCCGTCGGCTTGGGCTCCGGGTCTTCCCGGGTGTCGAACACCCGCTCCGGCGTGAACCACTCGTACTGACCACCGTTGCGGTTGGTCATCGAGTTGTCCTTGGCGTAGAAGCCGACGACGTCGACCACGACGTCGGTGGACCCGTTGCGGTTGTAGATCGAGACCTTGCCACCGGACCCGATCTTGACGGTGACGTTGTTAGAGCCCAGCCAGCCCTTGGCGAAGTTGACCGAGGATGCGTCCGGCCGAGCCTCGCCCGCCGGGTAGGCGGTGACGAAGCTGTCCATCGTCGGGTTGGCGATGGTCACGTTCAGCACGACCGCACCGACGCCACTGGTCGGCACACCGCCGCGGCCGGTGACCTGGAGGTCGAACTTGCTCAGCGGGCCGATCTTTCCGGTCTTACCACCCAGGCCGGAGCGGGTGTCCATCAGCCGGGCCGGGGCGACCGGGTAGTAGGCCCCGGTCGTGTCGGCGAGATCCGCCGTCGCCTGCTGAGGCGCGGCGGCGGGAGCCGCGGATGCCGTACCCGGCACCACGGCCAGTGCACATGCCCCGGCGAGAGTCGCGCCGAGCAGAGTGCGGAATTTGCGCATAGAAACCCCGTGGATGAAGAGGAAACAGGGAATGGCTGCCCCAGCGTAGGGGGCGCGGTCAATACCGGCAAGAACATACCTCGCCAGAACACAAGGGGTGAACGCGCGGAGACTTAATGCCGTCTTAATGTTCAACTCATGAGTTGTCCACAGGGGTGAAGCGTTCTCCACAGGTTGTCCACAACCCCGGTGGACACCCTTGACATCCGCGCTGAGCAGGCGAGACTGCCCAGGTGACCGCTGCCGACGATCCGGTACCGGCCCCCCGGGCGCCACAGCCACCCGGGCGGGCGCGCATCGTGCTGGCAGAGGTGTCCCGCCGGGACAGCCGGGCCGAACGCACCCGCGTCGAACTCGCCCAGCAGACCCGGGTCGGCGAGGCGCTGGTCCGGGGCCTGGTCCGAGCGCAGTTGGCGCTCGCGCTGCGGATGAGCCTGGTCGTGCTGATCGGGCTCGGCGGCCTGCCCTGGCTGTTCGCGATCGCGCCGGCCGTCGGGCGGGTCACCGTCTTCGGCGTCAACCTGCCCTGGCTGCTGCTCGGGCTGGCCTCGTTCCCGTTCCTGATCGTGGTGGGCTGGGCGTACGTGCGGCTGGCCGAACGCAACGAGCAGGACTTCACCGACCTGGTCCAGCGGCCGGAGCGCTGAGATGGGCAACGGCTACGTCGTCCCGGCCATCGTGGCGGTCACCCTGGTCACCCTCGGCATCGGCTTCTACGGGCTGCGGCTGGCCCGCACCACCTCCGACTTCCTGGTCGCGTCCCGCGCGGTGAGTCCGACCTGGAACGCCGCCGCGATCGGCGGGGAATACCTGTCGGCCGCCAGCTTCCTCGGCGTGGCCGGGCTGATCCTCAAGTACGGCGTGGACGTGCTCTGGTACCCGGTCGGTTTCGCCGCCGGGTACCTCGCCCTGCTGCTCTTCGTGGCCGCCCCGCTGCGCCGCTCCGGCGCGTTCACCCTGCCCGACTTCTGCGAACTGCGGCTCGGCTCGCGCCGGTTGCGCACCCTGGCCACCGTGTTCGTGATCTTCATCGGCTGGCTCTACCTGGTGCCGCAGTTGCAGGGCGCCGGGCTGACCCTGGCCACCGTCGCCGGCTCGCCGTACCCGGTGGGGGCGCTGCTGGTCGCCGCCGTGGTGACCACGAACGTGGCGTTCGGCGGGATGCGGGCGATCACCTTCGTCCAGGCCTTCCAGTACTGGTTGAAGCTGACCGCGCTGGCCGTACCCGCGATCTTCCTGGCGTTGCAGTGGCAGGCCGACGCCCGGCCCGCGGTGACCCCGCCCGACGGGCCGGCGTTCCGGACCGCGACCACCGTCGTGGTCGAGCACCGCGCGGCGCTCACCTTCGCCGACGGCACGACCCTTGAGGTACGCCCCGGCGACCGCCTCGACTTCGCCGCCGGCGACCCGGTGCCCGAGGTGACCGGAGTGGCGACCGACGCGGCCGACTGGCTGCTGCCGGACACCGCCGGGGACGATGACCGGGGCCTCTTCGCCACGTACTCGCTGATCCTGGCCACGTTCCTCGGCACCATGGGGTTGCCGCACGTGCTGGTCCGCTTCTACACCAACCCCGACGGCGGGGCCGCCCGGCGCACCACGCTGGTGGTGCTCGCCCTGGTCGGCGTCTTCTACCTGCTGCCCACGATCTACGGCGTGCTCGGCCGGATCTACACGCCACAACTGCTGGTCACCGGGCAGACCGACGCGGTGGTGGTGCTGCTGCCCGGGGCCGCGCTCGGCGACGGGGCCACCGGCCGGCTGCTCGCCGCGCTGGTCGCGGCGGGCGCGTTCGCGGCCTTCCTCTCCACCTCGTCGGGGCTGCTCACCAGCGTCGCCGGGGTGATCTCCACCGACGTGCTCGGGCGCGGCTCGGTACGCGGCTTCCGGCTGGCCACGGTGATCGCCGGCGGGGTGCCGGCGGTGCTCGCGCTCAACGTCTCCGGGCTGGACGTCTCCCAGGTGGTCGGGCTGGCCTTCGCGGTCGCCGCGTCCAGCTTCTGTCCGCTGCTGGTGCTCGGCATCTGGTGGCGCGGGCTGACCGATCTGGGCGCGGCCGCCGGGGTGCTGGTCGGCGGCGGGGCAGCCGTGGCGGCGGTCCTGGTCACCGTGCTCGGGCCACCGCTGTCCGGCTGGCCGGCCACGCTCATCGCGCAGCCGGCCGCCTGGACGGTGCCGCTCGCCTTCACCGTGATGGTCGCCGTCTCGATGGCGACCCGCCGCCGGGCCCCGGCCGACGTCGGGGCCACCATGCTCCGCCTGCACGCCCCAGAGGCACTGCGGCTGTGACCCCGCCGGTGGCGGTGGTGTGGGGTAGGGGCGGGTACGTCCCGGGGAGGACGCGGGATCATCCTGCGGCCGGAGCTTCGGCTGGTCCGGCCCGGATACGGTCGGACGCATGACTGGTGGGCACCCCGCGCTCGCGCTGCGCGGCCTGGCGAAGCAGTTCGACGGCAAGGTCGCGGTGGCGGGCGTCGACCTGGCCGTCCCGGCCGGCTCCTTCTACGGGCTGCTCGGCCCGAACGGCGCCGGCAAGACCACCACCCTGTCGATGGCGGTCGGGCTGCTGCGCCCCGATCACGGCCGGGCCTGGGTGCTCGGGCACGACGTGTGGGCCGACCCGGTGGGCGCGAAGCGGCTGCTCGGCGTGATGCCGGACGGCGTACGGCTCTTCGACCGGCTCACCGGGGCGGAGCTGCTGGCGTACCACGGTCTGCTGCGCGGGATGGACCCGGCGGTAATCGACCAGCGGGCCGCCGAGCTGCTGGACGTGCTGGCGCTCACCGACGCCGGCCGGACCCTGGTGGTCGACTACTCGGCCGGCATGAAGAAGAAGATCGGCCTGGCCTGCGCGCTGCTGCACGGCCCCCGGGTCCTGGTGCTGGACGAGCCGTTCGAGGCGGTCGACCCGGTCTCCGCCGCGCTGATCCGCGACATCCTCCAGCGGTACGTCTCCGGCGGCGGCACGGTGGTCTTCTCCAGTCACGTCATGGAGGTCGTCGAGCGGCTCTGCTCGCACGTGGCGATCCTCGCCGAGGGCACCATCAAGCGGGTCGGCACCCTGGACGAGGTGCGCGGGGACCGGTCCCTGGAGGAGGTCTTCGTCGAGGTGGTCGGTGGCCGCACCGCGACCGGTGAGGAACTGTCGTGGCTGTCGCGGTGAGCGTCCCGGCCGAGCCGGTCCGGCGGGTCTCCGCCCGGCACTTCGTCCGGCTCAAGCTGCGGGTGATGGGCAACAACTTCCGGGGCCAGGGCTGGCGGATCGCGATGTTCGTGATCGGCGTCCTGGTCGGCCTCTGGTTCGCCGCCGGCGGTTTCCTGGCGCTGGCCGCGCCGGGCTTCGCCGACGAACCGCGGTACGCGCTGATGACCGCCGCGTTCGGCGGCGCTCTGCTGGTGCTCGGCTGGCTGCTGCTGCCACTGGTCTTCTTCGGCGTGGACGAGACCCTGGATCCGGCCCGGTTCGCACTGCTGCCGCTGCCCCGCCGCACCCTGGTCGCCGGGCTGTTCGCGGCGGCGCTGGTCAGCGTCCCGGTGCTCGCGGTGCTGCTCGCCGTCTCCGGGCTGGTGGTCACCGCCGCCGCGCTCGGCGGCTGGGCGGCCGGGCTGGTCGCGGCCGTCGGGGTGGTCGCCGGGCTGCTGCTCTGCGTCGCCGCCAGCCGTGCGGTGACCAGCGCGTTCGCCACCATGCTGCGGTCCCGCCGGGTCCGCGACCTGGCCGCCGTGCTGCTCGCGGTGGTTGCCGCCCTGCTCGGGCCGTTGCAGATCGCGGTGCTGGCGGCGGTGCGGGAGGCCGACTGGGACCGGCTGACCGGGGTGGCCGAGGCGGTGGGCTGGACCCCGTTCGGCGCACCCTGGACGGTCGGCGTGGACGTGGCCGAGGGGCGGGCCTGGGCCGTACCGGTGAAGTTGCTGATCACGGCGGTGACCATCGGCCTGCTGCTGCTGTGGTGGTCACGGTCGCTGGAGTCGGCGATGGTCGGCGCGGCCAGCGCCGCTCCGGCCAAGGGCCGGCGCGGGCGGGCCGGCGGGGCCGTCGCGCAACTCTTCCCCCGGGCGCTGGCCTGGACGCGCCGGGACCGGTTCGGCGCGCTGGTCGCCCGGGAGGCGCGCTACTGGTGGCGGGACGCCCGACGCCGGGCCAACCTGATCACCATCGCGGTGGTCGGGGTCTTCGTGCCGGTGATGGTGAACCTCGGCGGCCCGCAGTTCGCCGCCGAGGACGGCCCGGACCTCACCGCCGGCGACCCGTCGCCGGTCCTGCTCAGCCTGTCGATGCTCTTCGTCGGCGTGCTCGCCTCGGTCACCCTGGCCAACCAGTTCGGCTTCGACGGCAGCGCGTACGCGGCGAACGTGGTGGCCGGGGTGCCCGGTCGGCTGGAGCTGCGCGCCCGGATGACGGCCTTCTCGGCGTACGTGGTGCCGATGCTGGGCGTGGTGTCGGTGGTGATCGCGCTGGTGGTGGGCGAGCCCGGCTGGATCGGGGTGGCCGGCGGCGCGCTGCTCGCCGCGTACGGTGCCGGCTTGGCGATCAACGGGTTCGTGTCGGTGCTCGGGGCGTACTCGCTGCCGGAGACGAGCAACCCGTTCGCGATGAACACCGGGGCGGGGGTGGCGAAGAGCTTCCTCACCCTGCTGTCGATGGTCGCCTCGGCGGCAGCGGCGGTACCGATGGTGGTGGCCGCGGCGCTGCTCGGGGACGCCTGGCTCTGGTTGGCCCTGCCCCTCGGCGCGGCGTACGGGCTGGGGGCGGCGCTGCTCGGCTCGTACCTGGCCGGGGACGTGCTCGACCGGCGGACGCCGGAGCTGCTGGCCACCGTCACCCCGCGCCGCTGATGCCGGTCGTCGAGGCGGTCGCGACCGTCCCGGTCCCGCCCGAGCTGGCGTTCGCGGTGTCGCAGACCACCGCGCCGGTGCGCTACCGGTGGGACCCGTTCGTCCGGGAGCAGCACTTCACCGACGGGGCGACCCGCCCCGGCAAGGGGGTGCGGACCTTCACCCGCTCCCGCCACGGCCTGGTGATGGTCAGCGAGTACGTCTCGTTCGCGCCGCCGACGAACGTCGGCATGAAGATGGTGCGCGGCCCGTGGTTCTTCGAGATGTTCGCCGGGGGCTGGCGGTTCGCCCCCGCTGCGGAGCCCGGCCACACCGTCGCCACCTGGCGGTACAGCTTCCGCTGCCGGCCGGCGTTCCTGCGGCCGGTCGCCGACCGCGTCGGCGTCTGGCTGCTCACCCGGGACATCCGCCGCCGGATCGCCGGCTACGCCGCCGGCTGCGCGGACCCGGAGGTGCTGGCCGCCGCCCGCCGCTCGCTGGCCGCCCACGATCCGGCCGACGGGGGTACGACCTGAGCCGCCCGCCCCTTGGGCGCGCCACTCCCGTTTGCGGCGTGTCGGGGTGTCCGACGGGCCGGACAGCCCGACACGGCGCAAACCGGGGGATCACCCGGGGGTCAGACCCGGCGCATGAAGGCGAAGAGGTAGTGGCCGGGGTCAGCGTCAGTCGGCGCGGCTGGAGCGGGCGTGCGCGACGAACGCGCGCCAGGTGTTGGGGGCGAAGGTGAGAATCGGGCCGGAGCGGTCCTTGCTGTCCCTCACCAGCACCACGGGCAGGTTGTCCGCCACCTCGACGCAGTTGCCGCCGGAGTCCGTCGATCGGCTGGAGGTGCGCCAGTGCGGCTTGATCATCGTCATGGCGTCACCTTCAGCTTCCGGATCAGATCCAGCGAGGCGCCTGTGGACAGTGCTTCGCCGAGCAGGCTATCCCACTTGCGATCGATCAAGCCGATCATTTCGGGGTCGTCCATGACGTGTCCCCGAGCGGCATTCTCCAGGTAGAGGGCCCTGTCGCCGTCCGGCAGCTCAGCAAGCACGAACCCACCGCCGAGCCCGACGTGCTCCCCGACGCTCAGCGGAATAACGTGCAGCCGGAGGAACGGCAGGTAGGCCACAACCAGGAGTCGACCGAGTTGCTCGTCGAGCACGGCAGGCCCACCAACCGGACGGTGTAGCGCCGACTCATCGAGCAAAAAGACGCAGTGCGGTGGCTCGTCGCGGTGCAGCAATTGCTGCCGCTCCATTCGCACCGCCACCAACTCGTCCACCATCGCTGGCGCGTGCAGCCCGCCGGCTGAGATGACCGCGTGCGCATACTTCTCGGTTTGAAGCAGGCCGGGCACCAGGCAGGCTTCGAAAGCACGCAGTCGAGTGGCCTGCTGTTCGTAGCCTCGCCAGGGTGCGAACCAGGACGGCCCCCGCTCCTGGTCGGCCGCCTTGAGTAGTTCGGCGAGGAGGCCGCCGGTGCCGAGGGCCTGGTCGGCGGCGACGGCGAACTCCATGGTCGGCCGACGGCGGCCGGTCTCGATCGCCGCCACGGTCGACGGACTCCACTTGATCGTGGCGGCCAGCCCCTCCTGGGACACCTCGGCACCCGCTCGGGCGGCCTTCAACGCCCTGACCCACATCTCGACGTTCATCCTTACCTCTCCGGTAAGTACGTGACCCCGCTGCGTAGTAAGCCGTGGCATCCTCCCCTGCGACCGGCCCGCCGTCCAGGGTGGAGGACACGCGGCCCGGCCGGTGGAGGCGCCGACCCGGTGGCCGGTCCTGCGTCGGGTCGCCCCGGTCAATCCCCGACCGGGGCGACCCCCGAGACCGGGAGGAAGTCAGCGATGTTCGGGTTCATCCGCGGCAGGAACGCCGCGCTGTGGTCGTACCGGAGGAAGAAGGTGGCGCCGGCGCCCGGCGCGCCGGGCGCGACCGCGCCGCAGGGGTCGGTAGGCCGGCCGAACCAGCCGCCGGCGTGGGCGGTCGCGCCGACGGTGGCCCTGCCGCGACCGGGCCGCGCAGGCTGGCTGACCCCAGCGCAGACCTGGCGGGCGAACGGCGGACGGTGGTGACCACCGCCCGGGCGTGTCGCGCCGGGAAGGCGGACACGACCCTGAGCGTGATGCCTCTGAGTCATCAATATGCCTCTGAGTCATCACGCTCGTTGCGGCAAGCGCCTCCAACCGCCGACACGCCCGAACGCAACCGGCATAGCGCCACCGGGCGAACCGCCACTTCGCGGACCGTCACCGCGGGGACCGTCACCGCGGGGACCGCCACCGCGCGGACCGCCACCGCGTCGGCCATCGCCGCGCCGACCGTCGTCGGGGAGCGGCGGTGAGCAGGCGGGTGCCGCATCTGCCGATGCGACCGCTCTGGCGGTGCCGGGCCTGCGGCGCGCACTGGCCGTGTCAGCCGGCACGACTCGCCCTGCTGGTCGAGTACCGGCACGACCGGACGGCACTGCTCGTGTACCTGGGCGGGCTGATGGCCGAGGCCGCCGATCAGCTCGCCCAACTCCACCCGCAGGCCCGCCCGACCGACCTGCACGAGCGCTTCCTCGGCTGGGCGCGGGTCCGGGGCGGCACAATGTTTCACGTGAATCATGAGCCGGGTGCCGAGATCCACCACACCGATCCGTTCGCGGTGCCCGCCGGGCAGCGCTCGCCCGTACGCCGGTTGCGGGGTCGGCTGGCCGCGCCGGTGACCCTCTGGACGGCCCCCGGCCCGGCGGGGCTGACCGTCTCGTCCACCCTGGTCGCCGAGGGCGAGCCGGACCGGCTGCTCGGGCTGATCGACGCGGAGTCGGACCTGTGGGCGGCGGTGGAGGAGGCCGGGCGGTTCGCGGTGGCGCCGTTGGGGCCGCCGCACCGGCAGCTCGCCGACCGGTTCGCCGGGCTCTTTCCCTCCCCGGGCGGGCTCTTCGCCACCGGATCGTGGCTCGACACCCCCTACGGCCCGATCCCCAGCGACGCCGGCGGGTGGGCCGGCTGCCGCCTCGACGGCGCCCGGGAGTACGGCTGGGGCCTGCTGGTCGAGGCCACCATCGAGGCGGTCGACCTGACCGAGGAGACCATGCCGCTGCTGCACTACCGGGGCCGGTACCACGAGCTGACCTGACGGCCCGAGGACGGTTCGTGGCGGCCCGACGACAGCTCGTGGCGGACCGGCGAGCGCCGGCCCGACCTACCGCTCGTCGGAGTGACCTGCGTCACTCGGCGCAGCCGCCAGACCGTTCGGCGCAGCCGCCGACCGGCCCCGATCTCGGCCTTCCCTGGATGGGAGCGCGCTCTCTACGGTGCGCGAAACTCCCCAGGCCTGTGAAGGTGGTGATCCACAGATGTCCACGGACACACCCGCGTCCGCGCCCGCCGAGTCGGCGGCGGAGCGGTATCTCGCCGTACAGCGGTCGGACGAGTTCGCCGGGTTGCGTCGCGCGTTGCGCGGCTTCGTCTTCCCGATGACCGTCGCGTTCTTCCTGTGGTACGCGCTCTACGTCATCCTCTCCGCCTACGCGCGGGGCTTCATGGGCACGAAGCTCTTCGGCAGCCACATCAACGTCGCGCTGATCTTCGGCCTGCTCCAGTTCGTCTCCACGTTCCTGATCGCCTGGCTCTACTCCCGGCACGCCGACCGCAAGCTGGACCCGATCGCCGACCGGATCCGCGCCGAGATGGGGGAGGTGACCCATGAACACGGTCCTCGCGGCTGAGGCGGGCAGCACCACCGCCCGCAACCTCACCATCACGCTCTTCCTGGTCTTCGTGGCGATCACGCTGGCCATCACCATCTGGGCCAGCCGGCAGACCAAGACGGCCACCGACTTCTACGCCGGCGGCCGGTCCTTCTCCGGCTTCCAGAACGGCATGGCAATCGGCGGCGACTACATGTCGGCCGCCTCGTTCCTCGGCATCGCCGGCATCATCGCCCTCTACGGCTACGACGGCTTCCTCTACTCGATCGGCTTCCTGGTCGCCTGGCTGGTGGCGCTGCTGCTCGTCGCCGAGCTGCTGCGCAACTCGGGCCGGTACACGATGGCCGACGTGCTGGCCTTCCGGATGCGCCAGCGCCCGGTGCGGACCGCCGCGGCGGTCTCCACCATCACCGTGTCGATCTTCTACCTGCTGGCCCAGATGGTCGGCGCGGGCGCGCTGGTGGCGCTGCTGCTCGGCATCAAGCCGGGCACCACCTTCCTCGGCATGGACGCCGACACCGCGAAGGTCGCCACCATCATCATGGTGGGCGCTCTGATGATCATCTACGTCACCGTGGGCGGGATGAAGGGCACCACGTACGTCCAGATCGTCAAGGCGTTCCTGCTGATGACCGGCGCGATCGTGATGACCCTGCTGGTGCTGGCGCACTACAAGTTCAACCTCTCCACGCTGCTCGGCGACGCGGCGGCGGCATCGGGCAAGGGCGAGAACTTCCTCAGGCCGGGCCAGCGGTACGGCGTGGAGGTGGCCGGCAATGCGACCCAGACCTTCTACAACAAGATGGACCTGCTCTCGCTCGGCATCGCCCTGGTGCTCGGCACGGCCGGCCTGCCGCACATCCTGATCCGCTTCTACACCGTCCCGACGGCGAAGACGGCCCGCAAGAGCGTGCTCTGGGCGATCGGGATCATCGGCACGTTCTACCTGCTCACCCTGGCGCTCGGCTTCGGCGCTGCGGCGATGGTGGGCGGCACGGCGATCACGGCGCAGGACAAGGCGGGGAACACCGCGGCGCCGCAACTGGCCGAGGCGCTGGGCATCAAGTTCCTCGGCGGCGACCTGGGCGGGGCGACCATGCTGGCGATCATCGCGGCGGTCGCCTTCGCCACCATCCTGGCGGTGGTCGCCGGTTTGACCCTGGCGTCGTCGTCCAGCCTGGCGCACGACTTCTACGCCAACGTGGTCAAGAACGGGCAGGCCTCGGAACGGCAGGAGGTGAACGTCGCCCGGATCTCGGCGCTCGTCATCGGCGCGATCTCGATCGTCCTGTCGATCTTCGCGCAGAGCCTGAACGTGGCCTTCCTGGTGGCGCTCGCCTTCGCGGTCGCGGCCTCCGGCAACCTGCCGGCGATCCTCTACAGCCTGTTCTGGAAGCGGTTCAACACCTCGGGCGCGGTCTGGGCCATCTACGGTGGCCTGATCTCCGCCGTGGTCCTGGTGTTCTTCTCGCCGGTGGTCTCCGGAGCACCGACCTCGATGTTCCCCGAGCAGGACTGGCAGTGGTTCCCGCTGTCCAACCCGGGCCTCATCTCCATCCCCTTCGGTTTCCTGTGCGGCTGGATCGGCACGCTGATCTCCAAGGAGCACGACGAGGAGAAGTTCGCGGAACTGGAGGTGCGGGCGCTGACCGGCGCGGGAGCGCACTGACATCCACCACCGGAAGGGGCCCCGGCGCGCGCCGCGCCGGGGCCTCTCGCCGCATGCCGCGCCGCATCCGCGGCCGCCCTTAGTAGGCTGGCCGGCATGAAGGTAGCCCCGCGTTTCGGCAGCGGTCATCGCGTCCTGGTCACCGGCGGCGCCGGTTTCGTGCCGTCCCATCTGGTCGACGCCCTCGTCGGGCGCGGCTGCCAGGTCGTCGCGCTGGACAACTTCGTCACCGGTTCGAAGGACAACGTCGCGCACCTGCTGGACAACCCGTCCTTCGCCCTGGTCGAGGCGGACATCTCCGAAGGCCTGCCGGCCCACCCGGCGCTGGCGGAGCGGTTCGACGCCGTCCTGCACATGGCCTCCCCGGCCAGCCCGACCGATTTCGAGAAGCTGCCGGTGGAGATCCTCCGGGTCGGCTCGGTGGGCACCCTGCACCTGCTGGAGCGCGCCCTCGCCGACGGCGCCCGGTTCCTGATGGCCTCCACCTCGGAGGCGTACGGGGACCCGAAGGAGCACCCGCAGCGCGAGACGTACTGGGGCAACGTCAACCCGATCGGGGTGCGCGCCGTCTACGACGAGGCGAAGCGCTTCTCCGAGGCGGCCACCATGGCGTACCACCGGAGCAGGGGCCTGGACGCGGCGATCGTCCGGATCTTCAACACGTACGGCCCGCGGATGCGCCCCGACGACGGCCGGGCCATCCCCACCTTCATCTCCCAGGCGCTGCGCGGCGAGCCGATCACCGTGCACGGCACCGGCAACCAGACCCGCTCGATCTGCTACGTGGACGACCTGGTACGCGGCATCCTGCTGCTGCTCGACTCGACCGAGACCGGGCCGATCAACTGCGGCACCGAGCACGAGATGAGCATGCGGCAACTCGCCGAGACGATCGTGTCACTCTGCGGAAGCAGTTCCGAGGTGACCTACATCACCCGCAGCGCGGACGATCCGGAGATGCGCCGACCTGATCTCACCCTCGCCCGGGAGCTGCTGGGATACGAACCCGCTGTGGCGCCCGAAGACGGACTGCGACGCACGATCGACCACTTCCGGGCGCGGCTAGGGTAGCTTCCCGCCCGGCACGCGGGGCGCGACGCGGCGTTCGCCTTCGGGCAACGCTCGACCGGCATACGTACGCTGAATCGCATGTCCGCCACATCGTCAGCCGGCGTCCCGCTTCCGTACCTGCACCAGAGCACCGGACGCGCCGCGGTTCCCGGTCCCGACCGGGCCGCCGGGCGCGCCCGGCCGTCCGAGACGCAGTGGTACCCGTCGTACGACGAGGAGAGCCCCCGCTCCGGCGGGCCCGGCGGCCCGGGCGGACCCGGCACGCCGCCGGGGCCGGGCGGCCCAGGTGGCCCCGGCCGGCGCGGCCCCCGCCCGCGCTGGGGACGGATCGGCCTGGTGGCCGGCGTGGCGGTGCTGGTGCTGGCGCTGCTCGGCGGCCTGGGTGCCTGGGTCTACACCGACAACCTCGACAAGGACCTGGCCCGCACCGACCCGTTCTCGGAGATCACCGGCGGGCGACCGGCCAAGGCGGTGAACGGCGCGCTGAACATCCTGCTGGTGGGCTCGGACTCGCGCGACCCGGACGCGCCGGTGGACAAGCAGAGCCAGTGGCGGGCCGACACGATCATCGTCATGCACATCCCCGCCGACCACAAGTCCGCCTACCTGGTCTCCATCCCGCGTGACCTGTACGTGCCGATCCCGGAGAGCGCCGGCGCGGAGTGCGACACCGGGCGGCGCGCGAAGATCAATGCGGCGTTCGCGTTCGGCGGCCTTCCGCTGGCGGTCCGCACCGTGGAGTGCTTCAGCGACGTCCGGATCGACCACGTGATGGCGATCGACTTCGGCGGCTTCAAGGAGGTCACCGACGCGCTCGGCGGGGTGGACCTCAAGGTGGAGCGGAGCATCACCTCGATCCACAAGCCGTACCGGAAGTTCACCAAGGGCACCATGCACATGGACGGCGCGACGGCGCTGGACTGGATCCGGCAGCGCAAGCAGTTCCCGGACGGCGACTTCGCCCGGATGCGCCACCAGCAGGAGTTCCTGCGCGCGCTGATGGACAAGGCGGCGAGCACGGGCACGCTGGCCAATCCGAAGAAGCTGAACGCCTTCCTCCAGTCGGTCACCGACGCGGTGACCGTCGACAACGGCTTCTCGCTGGTCGACATGGGTGTGCAGTTCCGCAGCCTGCGCGGCGAGAACCTGACCTTCATCACCAGCCCGAACACGGGCAGCGACACGATCAACGGCGAGTCGGTGGTGGTCTCCGATCGGGCGAAGGCGCTGGCCATGTACAAGGCGATGTCGGCGGACACGATGGCGGCCTGGGTGGCGGCCAACCAGGACCCGGACACGAGGAGCAACTGACCCCGGTTGCCGGCACGTTTCGACGGACGTCATCAGAGGTGCATTCACATCTGGTTCCATCATCGGCCGCCAACCACCGACCAGACGTATTGACTCATCCGTTCGGTTGAATTGCCGTCGCAAGTGTCGGGATATCCAGGAATTGAGCGTCTGACGATCTCGCCTTGACCGGAAGCGGTACGTAGAGTGGTCCCGCCCCCCGACCACGCGAGCTGGAGCACGCATGCCGGTTCAGACCAGCCCCCGCCCGACGTCGCTGGATTCCGACCCCCACGCACGGGCGTCGACAACGATCCCGTCCCAGGGCGGTCGAAACGGTCTGCGCACCGGCGGCGCAAAAAAGCGCACCAAGCGTAAGGACCCGCTCTGGGCCCGCCTGACGGTGATCTTCGGCGCCGTGCTGATGATGACCAGCGGCGTCGCCATCGTCGGCAGCAAGGCGCTGATCAGCCAGGCGACCGGCAACATCGCCCAGAAGAACCTGCTGGGCGGGGCGGGCAAGACCGACGCCGAGGGCGGCGCCGACCTGGACGGCCCGATCGACATGCTGCTGCTCGGCGTCGACGCCCGCGAGCGCTGGGCCGCCGACGACGTCCGGGCGGACAGCATCATCGTGCTGCACATCCCGGCGAGCCACGACCAGGCGTACCTGATCTCGATCCCCCGCGACACCGAGGCGCAGATCCCGGCGTTCAAGAAGAGCGGCTTCCAGGGCGGCACCGACAAGATCAACGCGGCGTTCCAGGCCGGCGCGCGTAACGGCGGCGGCTGGGAGGGCGGCGCCCAGCTGATGGCCCAGACCATCAAGAACATGACCGGGGTCAGCTTCGACGGCGCCGCGATCATCAACTTCGGCGGCTTCAAGAACGTCATCGACACCCTGGGCACCGTGCGCATCTGCGTCAGCCACGAGGTGAAGTCGCACCACATGATGGTGGTCGACGGCAAGCAGATGTGGAACGCGGACGCCAAGAAGACCGGCCGCCCGATGACCCCGGTGGTCTACAAGAAGGGCTGCCGCGAGATGTCCGGGCTCCAGGCGCTGGACTACTCCCGGCAGCGCTACGGCCTGCCGAACAGCGACTACGACCGCCAGCAGAACCAGCAGCAGCTGATCAAGGCGATGGCCCGCAAGGCCACCGACAAGGGCATGCTGACCAACCCGATCAAGGTCAACCAGCTGATCCGGGCGGCGGGCAAGGCCTTCATCCTGGACACCGGCGGCGTACCGGTGGCCGACTTCGTCTTCACCCTGCGCGGGGTCACCGCCAACGAGCTGACCATGCTGCGCACCAACGGCGGCACGTTCAACGGCAACGCCAACAACCGCGAGGCGCTCAGCGCGCAGACCCTGGAGATGTTCCAGGCGGTCAAGAACGACAAGCTGGGCGAATTCGTGTACGCCAACCCGACCGTGCTCTCCAACCGCAAGTGACCCGGTGACCGACCGGTAGCCACGCCAAAACCGGCCGGAGCGCGGTGACCGGCCCGTAGCCTGATGTGAGCATGTCTCACGTCACGGCCACGGGGAGGGCGTCACGGCCAGGTCAGCGCGGTCCGATCGGGGGCGGGGCACCCCGCCGCCCGGCCGCCCGGCCTCCCGCTGGCCCCGGGTCCTGCTGACGGTCGGTCTCGCCCTGGTGCTGGTGGCCGTCGTCGCCGTGGTCGGCATGAAGGCGCTCACCGCGCGGTACGAGCGCACCATCACCCGGCAGCAACTGCTCGCCCCGGACGCCCGGCAGCCCCGCACCGACCTCTCCGAAGGGCTGAACTACCTGCTCGTCGGCACCGACCGGCGGGGCGCCAGCGACGGGCCGGACCAGCGCTCGGACACCATCCTCATCGTGCACCTCCCGCCCGGCATGCGGCAGGGCTATCTGATCTCCGTCCCGCGCGACCTCCTGGTGGCCATTCCCCCCGGCGGCACCAACGGTTACCGCGGCGGCCAGGACAAGATCAACGCTGCGTACGAGCACGGCGGGGCCGGCCAGGGCGGGGCCCAACTGCTCTCCTCCACCCTGACCCGGCTCACCGGGATCCGCTTCGACGGGGCCGCGCTGGTCGACTTCGCCGGCTTCAAGCAGGTCATCAACCTGCTCGGCGGGATCCGGATGTGCGTGGACACCGAGGTCCGGTCGATCCACACTCAGACCGTGTTCGCCACCGGCTGCCAGCAGATGGACGGCGCCCGGGCGCTGGACTACGTCCGGCAGCGCTACGACCTGCCCGGCGGCGACTACGACCGGCAGCGGCACCAGCAGCAGATGCTGCAGGCGGTGCTGGACCGGGCCGGGGAGACGAACCTGCGCGGCGACCCGCTGAAGCTGGACCGGGTGCTGCGGGCGGTGGGCGGCTCGCTGACCCTGGACACCAACGGCGTCGGAGTCGAGGACCTGATGGTGGCCCTGGGCTCGCTGCCGTCGGACGCGCTGAGCGGGGTGCAGGTGCCGTCGTACCCGGAGACCATCGACGGGATCTCCTACGTGGTGCTCGACAACGGCGGCAACGGCCTCTTCGACGCCGTACGCCGCGAGCGGGTGCCGGGCTGGGCGGCGGCCAACCCGCGCTGGGTCACCCGGTTGTGAGCCGACGAACCGGCCCGGCCCGTGCCGATGTCGCCGGTGAGGATCTAGGCTGCTACCCGTGTTCGGATCCCAGGTACCCAGCGTTCCCGTGACCGAGATCGACGACGAGACCTACCTGCTGGACGTCCGCGAGGACGACGAGTGGGTGGCGGGCCACGCCCCCGGCGCCCACCACCTGCCGATGATGGAGCTGCCGGCCCGGCTGGCCGAGGTGCCCACCGACCGGGACGTCGCGGTCATCTGCCGTTCCGGCGGGCGCTCCGCCCAGGTCGTCGGCTACCTGCTCAACAACGGATGGGAGCAGGTGCGCAACGCCGACGGCGGGATGCGCCAGTGGGAGGCCGTCGGCCGGCCGGTGGTCGGCGGGGACGGGCAGCCCGGTCGGGTCATCTGAGAGCCGACACCATGGGCGATCCGCTGGTCTTCGCGCACCGCGGCGCGTCGGCCGACCTGCCCGAGCACACCCTCGCGGCGTACCTGCGGGCCCTGAACGAGGGCGCCGACGGGCTGGAGTGCGACGTCCGGCTCACCCGGGACGGGCACCTGGTCTGCGTGCACGACCGCCGGCTGGACCGGACCAGCAACGGACGCGGGCTGGTCAGCGCCCGTACCCTCGCCGAGCTGGAGCTGCTCGACTTCGGTTCGTGGCATCCGGGCTGCGTACCGGCCGACGGCGACGAGGTGCTGGACGAGTCGCACACCCGGCTGCTCACGCTGGAACGGCTGCTGGAGGCCGTACTGGCCGCCGGCCGGCCGGTCCGGCTGCTGGTGGAGACGAAGCACCCGTCCCGCTACGGCGGCGACGTCGAGCGCCGGCTGGTCGCGCTGCTGCGCCGGTACGGGCTCGCCGAACCCGGCCCGGACGACCCGGTACGGGTCACCGTGATGTCCTTCTCCCCGCTGGCCGTACGCCGGGTCCGGGAGCTGGCCCCGACGCTGCCGACGGTGCTGCTGCTGGAGGTGCTGCCGCGCTGGCTGCGACTCGGCCGGCTGCCGTTCGGCGCCGGGATCGCCGGGCCCGGCATCGGCCTGGTCCGGGCCCGCCCGCAGCTGGTGCCCGCCCTGCGTGCCGCCGGCCACCAGGTGTACGTCTGGACCGTCAACGAGCCGGACGACCTGGAGCTGGTGCTGGCCGCCGGGGTGGACGGGGTGATCACCGACCGACCGGCGCGGACGCTGGCCCGGCTGGGCCGGTGACGCCCACCGGACGGGGCTGCCCGAACTCCGCCCGAGGGGGCACACTCGGGACATGCCGGAGCGTACCGATCTCGCCGCCCTGATCACCGGCCACAGCGCGGTGATCGAGATGATCAATTCCGGAGACGCGGGCCTGCCCGTCCTCACCCAACTGCTCCGGGTGGCCCGCTCGGCGGTGGGCGCGGCCAGCGTGGCCTTCGTCGAGTTCGCCCCCACCGGCGGCCGGGTCATCGCGGCCAGCGGCAACGCCAAGTGGATGATCGGCCGCCCGCTGCCGGCGTCCGACCCGGTGACCGTCTGCCTGCTCGCCGGCCCCCGGGTCCGGCAGGTCCGGGTGGACCACCTCCCCGGGCAGCTCGCCGGGGAACTGGCCGCCCGGGGGCTGCGCCGGATGATCGGGGCGCGCGCCGAGATCGGCGGGCTGACCGTCGGCAGCCTGCACGCCCTCTACGCCGACGGCGAGGACGCCGCTGACCCCGAGGGGCAGGCCGTGCTGGGCTACGTGGC
The DNA here is from genome assembly GCF_036906755.1 of Micromonospora sp. CPCC 206171. Lineage (NCBI taxonomy): Bacteria > Bacillati > Actinomycetota > Actinomycetes > Micromonosporales > Micromonosporaceae > Micromonospora > Micromonospora sp. CPCC 206171. The sequence continues at coordinate 49,531 of NZ_JBAKHT010000004.1, forward strand.
CGCCTGCATCGCCCACATGTACGGCGACCAGAGCGGCCTGCCGGTGCACGGCGACGGCCCGGTGGTCGCGGCGCTCGCCGACGGTCTGGCCGTGGTCGACCGGGAGGGGCACGTGCGGCTCTGGAACCCGGCCGCCGCCCAGGTGACCGGCCGCTCCTCCGCCGAGGCGCTGAACCGGCCGCTGCCCTTCCCGCTCCCCCCGTCCGGCCAGGTGCTCGACCACCAGATGCCGGACGGACGCTGGCTGCGGATCACCTCCGGTGAGCTGGCCGGACCCGGCACCCAGCGGGTGGTCACCTTCCGCGACATCACCGACCAGCAGCGCCGCGACTCCGAGCGGGACCTCTTCGTCGCGGTGACCAGCCACGAGCTGCGCACCCCGGTCACCGTCATCAAGGGGTACGCGGACACCCTCACCGACCACTGGGAGTCGCTGACCGACACCGACCGCCGGCAGGCGGCCCGGATCATCGGGCAGCGCGCCAACGAACTGGCCCGGCTGATCGACCGCCTGCTCTCCTCGGCCATCGACGGCCGGCCCGGCGGTGAGCCGGCCGTACCGTTCGACCTCGGCGACGCGCTGCGCGCCACCGTGCCGGACCTCCCCGCCGACCTGCGCCACCGGCTCGTCCTCGACCTGCCGGCCGACCTGCCCAAGGCGCTCGGCGACCGGCACAGCATGGCCACCGTCCTGACCGAGCTGGGCACCAACGCCGCCAAGTACTCGCCGCCGGAGGCGCCGATCGAGGTCACCGCCGGCACCGACGGGCAGACCGTCCTGTTCCGGGTCAGCGACCGGGGCATCGGCATCCGGCCCGAGCACGTGGAACGCGCCTTCGACCGGTTCTGGCAGGGCGAGTCCGGGGACCGGCGCGGCTATCCCGGCGCCGGGCTCGGCCTCTATCTCGTCCGCCGGATCGTTGAACAGCAGAATGGATGGGTATCCCTCCGGCCGAGGAACGGTGGCGGTACCGTCGCAGAGGTGCGGCTGCCCCGGGGATGATCTGCGCGGGGCACCAGGGAACGGGGCGAGAAGGAGCGAGGGTGTCGACGCACGCGGTCGAACGTTCGTGGTGCGTGGTGGTTCCCCACCACGCCACCGGAGCGCGGCTGGCCCGGCACCGGATCGCCGACGAACTCGCCGAGGTCGTACCCCCGGTCCTGCTGGCCGACCTGGTGGCGGTCCTGGCCGAGCTGGTGGGCAACGCCGTCCGGCACGCCGACCCGCTGCCCGGCGGGGTGGTCCGGGTGGCCTGGCGGCTGCGGCCCACGGCGGGCGGACCGGCCGTGTCGATCCGGGTGACCGATGGTGGCGCCCCCGCCGGTCCGCGGATGCGGGCGGCCAGCCCGGACGCGGTCGACGGCCGTGGCCTGCACATCGTCGCCGGCCTGGCCAGCCGTTGGGGAGTCGAGCGGGACGGCCTGGGCCAGAGCGTCTGGGCCGAGTTCGACCCGACCGGCTCGACCCGACCGGACCTGGTCGTCGCCGGTTGAGCCGGCCCCGGGGGCGGGTCCTCCCCACACCGTCCCGGCCCGGCCTCTAGGCTGTCTCGCCGTGAGCAAGCGTCGAAAGAACCAGCGCGCCGTCGAAGCGACCCCTCGCCGGGAGAAGATCCGCGACATCTTCGTCCCCCGTCCCTTCGAGGGGCTGGCGGACGAGCCGGAGTGGATCGCCCTGCGCGAGCTGGTGCCGGCCGCCTCCGCGCCGCTGCGACTCACCCCGGAGTTGGTCGAGGAGTACGGCGACCGCCCGGTCACGCTCGCCACCGTGCTGCCGATGGCCGCCCCGGCGATGACCAAGCCGGACGGGCGGGTCTTCATCGGCCTGCAGCGGCACCAGCAGTCCGGTGACGTCTCCCGCGACCTGGCCGAGGCGCTGCTCTGCGCGCTGCGCACCGAGCCGGGCGGCCAGGTGACCGTCCCGCCGCTGCCGGGTCCGGGGCCGCGCCTGCAGGACGTCCTGGTGGACGGCCCGCTGGAGATCAGCATGCACGACGGTTTCGACTTCTGGCTGGACCCGGGCGCGGCCGACGACCCGTCGGTGCAGGCGTCGCTGGAGCGGGCGAACGCCGCGATCTACCCGACCGTACGGCTCGCCGCCGCCCGGGCCGCCTACTGGTGCCAGGTGCCGGAGAAGGCGCACGTGCGCTGGGTGCTGCCGGAGGACGAGGACACCGCGCTGGACGCGTTGTCCCGGCTCTCCGCCGCCGGCACCCTGACCCTGGGCGAGGGCACGAGGTTCGCCGGCATGTTCCGCACGCACGGCCGGCTGGTGCCGGTCTGGGATCTGCCCGAGGACGTCCCGGCCGCCGACTGGGAGGCGCCGGTGAGCGCCTTCGCCGAGCGGTACGCCGAGGTGCTGGAGGAGAAGGAGCCGCTGGACGCCGCCGGGCGGCGGGCCCGCCAGGGGCTGCTCGGCCGCCAGCTCACCCTGCGCTGACCGACCCTCGACCGGCCGCTTCCGGGCCCCGCACGACCGGCCCGGAAGCGGCGTCAGGGCCGCCGTAGTGGCTCGCGGACCAGCGGGCAGGACATGCAGCGCGGACCGCCCCGGCCCGAGCCCAGCTCGGAACCGGCGATCGGGATGACCTCGATACCGGCCCGTTCGAGCTGGGCGTTGGTCTCGGTGTTGCGCTCGTAGCCGACGCAGAGCCGGGGCGCCAGTGCGAGGGTGTTGTTGCCGTCGTCCCACTGCTCGCGTTCGGCGGTGACCGGGTCCAGCCCGGTGTCGATCACCCGGAGCTGGTCGAGGTCCATCGCGTCGGCGGCGGCGCGCAGGAACGGCGCGGGGCCGTCCACCCGCGGCTCGCCGTCCGGCCCGGCGATCACCGTGTACGCCAACAGGCTGCTGGCGATGTTCGGGTACATCAGCACCGCGTCGGCGTCGACCATGGTGCAGACCGTGTCGAGGTGCATGGTGGCGCGTTCCTGGGCGATCGGCACCACCAGGATGGTGTGCGCGAGCCCGGCGGCGAAGACCTGCCGGGCCAGCCGCTCCGCGCCGGCCGGGGTGGTCCGCTCACCCACCCCGACCGCGAGCACGCCGGGGGCGAGCAGCAGCACGTCGCCGCCCTCCAGGTGCTCCAGCTCCGGGTGGTAGACGGCCTGGGTGCCGACGAAGCGCGGGTGGTGGCGGTAGATCGCGTCGGTCAGGGTGGACTCCCGCCGACGGGCCGGCATGGCGAGGCTGGTGACCCCGACCCGGTCCCCGATCCACAGTGACGAGTCGCGGGTGAAGAGCAGGTTGGGCAGCGGGTCGATGACGAAGTCGTGCCGGTCCATCAGCGTCCACACCAGCCCGCCGGGGCGTTCCGGGCTGATCCGCACCTCCTCGTGGGCGAGCCCGGCGATGAAGACGTCGGCCAGCGCCACCGGATCGAGGTAGGCGAGGTGGTCCGCGACGCGGCGGCGCAGCGTGTCGCCGAGCCGGGGCGAGCGGAGCACCACCTCGGTCAACTCGGCCCGCGCGTCGGGTACGGCCAGCGTCTCGGCGAGCAGGGTGGCGAGGTAGAGCACCTCCACACCACGCCCGCGCAACGCCGCCGCGAAGGCGTCGTGCTCCTCCTGCGCCCGTCCCACCCATGGGATAGCGTCGAAGAGCAACGAGTCGTTGTTGCGGGGAGTGAGCCGGGCCAGTTCGGGCCCGGGGCGGTGCAGCAGCACGGTGCCGAGCCGACCGACCTCGCTGTCCACGTAGTGGGTCACCCTCGCAGCGTAGGGCAGGTGCGAAGGGTGTTCGGGAGAGAAGTGTGGATGAATATGGCATTCATCCGCACTCATTCCGGCGCTCCAACTTGCCGTACCCCGGGGATGGCAACGTAGGGTAGTGAGGACATAACTTCGAGGGACCTTTTGCCGGAGGTCGCGATGACTGTCTTTCCCGCTCGTCGAGCCGTACCCACCCGGGCACTGCCGCCCGTGGCGGTGCCGCACCCCCGGGCCGAGGCGCCGTCGGCGCTGGAGCCGGCCCGCCCGACCCCGTTGGAGTGGGCCCGCCGCCGTCGGGCGGAGCGCGGCGCGCGCCGGCTGGAGGCCGCCGGGGCGCGCGCGCTCGGTCAGCTCGACCACCTGGGGCCCGCCTGGCACGTCATCGAGTGGCCGCGTACGGACGTCGCCGACGTGCTGCTCGACCGCGGCCAGGACGACCGGGCCGGCTTCCTCGCCATCGGCCCGAGCGGGCTCTTCGCGGTGAGCATCGCCGACCACGGGCGCGCCCGGGTGCTGGTCGCCGGGGACGTCGTCCAGATCAACGGCAAGCGGCCGCCGTACGTGGCCGAGGCCCGGCGCGACGCCAAGCGGGCGAGCAAGGCCCTCTCCGACGCGGTCGGGCTGCCGATCCCGGTGACGCCGGTGCTGACCTTCGTCGGCTCCGGCGTCATCAGCGTCTACGGCCTGCCCAAGGACTGCCTCATGGCAACCCACCGGGAGCTGGACCGGCTCCTCGTCGCCGGGGGCAACCGGATCAGCCCGGCCACCGCCGAGAAGCTGTCCCGGGTCGCGCAGCAGCCGCAGACGTGGCTCAACGGCACGTACCGTCCCGCCGCCGACTACCGGTGGTACGACGAGGGCCGAACGGCCGCTGACAAGCCGGCCGCCCGCCGGTAACGTCACCGTCGACGCCACGCAGCCCGGTGTTCACCGAGGTCAGCTACGGTCCGCGCCGTCGCCGGCCGCCCGGTCGTTCCGGGCATCCGATCGCCACCGGCGGCCGGTGACAGCAGCGCGGTACAGCGACCGTCGCGACGACCGGCTAGCGTGGACAGACCGTCGGTGTACATAGGAGGCTCGGTGGCCCACGTCGAACTCTCGCTCTCCGAAGTGTTCGCGCCGGCGTCGCGGACACCGACAGAGCCGGGGTGCGACAACGTCGGGCAGTGGTCGGCCATGGTCTCCCACGCCGAGGAGCCCTGCCTGCTGATCGACGCGGACACGCGGGTCGTGGCGATCTCGTCCGCCGGCTGCGACCTGCTCTGCCTGGGCGCACCGGAGGACGTGGTGGGCCTGCCGCTGCTGGAGGGCGGCCTGCGGCTGCTCGACTTCACCGCCGCCCGGGGCGAGCTGACCGAGCAGGAGACCGACAAGATCCCGCCGCTGCTCGCCCTGCACTCCGGCCGGCTGGCCCGGGGCCTGCTCCGGGTCCAGCCCGCCGGCGAGGACGCTCCCGACGCCACCGTCGACGCCATCTCCACCCCGGTGCTCACCGACGGCTCGGTCGCCGGCTCACTCACCTTCTTCTCCGAGATCTGACCCGCGTCCGAGGTGTGGCGGGCGCCGCACGCCGCGATGCTGGGGCGGGCCGGCATCGACGCCGTAAGGTGCCCTCATGCTCGATGTCGCCCTGCTCCCGGGGGAGTACGCCGTGTGCCGGCTGGCCGCCGGCACCTCCCTGCCCCCCGCCCTGTGGGCCGAGCCGGGCGTCGCGGACGTGGTCACGGTGAGCTGGACGGCCGACGGGATCTCGGTCATCTGCCCCGCCGCCCGGGCGCCCGCGCAGGCGGACGTGGAGACCGACTGGCGGTGCCTGCGCGTGGTCGGGCCGGTCGGCCTCGCGGTCACCGGCACCCTTGCCGCCCTGGTCGACCCGCTCGCCGAGGCCCGGGTCAGCGTGGTCGCGTTCTCCACCTACGACACCGACCACGTGCTGGTCCCGGCGGTACGCCTCGGCGAGGCGACCGGCGCGCTGGAACGGGCCGGGCACCGGGTGCTGCGCTGACCTTCACCGGGCCGCCGGATCCTCCTACGATGGGCTCGGCCACCCCCGGCCGTCACGACCCGCTGCCACCCGAGGCTCGATCCCCCCGAGGACCGGTCCGTGCCGCCTGACGCACCGCACCGCACCCCACCCCGCCGGCTGGTCGTCGCCGGCGCACTGCTCGCCGTCGTGCCGCTCGCCGCCTGCGACGCCCCGCCGGAACCCGTCCCCGCGCCGGCCACCAGCTCCCGGCCGGCGCTCGTCACCCCCGCGGCGCCGACCGCCGCCCCGCCGCTGACCCCGCCGCTGGGCATCGCGCCGACGCTCCCACCGACGCCCAGCCCCACGCCCGGCCTGGTCGCCGTCGCCTGCGCCGGCCGGCCCTCCGCCGACCGGGTGGTGGGACTGCTGCGCGGCCGGGTGCTTCCCCGGGGCGTGTCGGTGCGCGCCACCCAGGGGCCGCTCTGCGCGGCCGACTGGCAGTACACCGTGCTGGCCGTGACCGGGCACGAGGAACTTCAGGTGGTCACCCGTACCGAGTCCGCCGCGCTGCGCCTGGTCACTGCGGGAACCGACGTCTGCTCGATCGAGGTGCGGACCGTCGCGCCGCCCGGCATTCGGACGTTGGCCTGCGACGCCGGCACGGGCGCGGTACCCGGTGCGTAGGCTGGGCGACATGCCCGGTACCCCACCGACCCGCTACGTCTACCTCGGCCCCGAGGGCACCTTCGCCGAGCAGGCGCTGCGCACCGTGCCCGCCGCCGAGCACGGCAGCCGTACGCCGGCGCGCAGCGTCGGCGAGGCGCTGGAGAGCGTACGGGCGGGGGACGCCGACGCGGCCCTGGTGCCGCTGGAGAACTCCATCGGCGGCGCGGTCGGGGTGACCCTGGACGAGTTGGCCGAGGGGGACCCGGTGGTGATCACCCGCGAGGTGATCCTGCCGGTCGAGTTCGTGCTCGGCGCCCGCCCCGGCACCACACTGGGCGCGGTGCGCAGCGTGGCGGCCCATCCGCAGGCCTCCACCCAGTGCCGGAACTGGCTGCGGGACCACCTGCCCGACGCGACGGTGGTCGACGTGCTCTCCAACGGCGCGGCGGCGGCCGGCGCGGCCGCCGGTGACTACGACGCGGCGATCTGCGCCCCGATCGGCGCCACCCGGCACCGGCTGGCCGTGCTCGCCGACAAGATCGCCGATCACCCCGACGCGGTGACCCGCTTCGCGCTGGTGTCCCGCCCCGGCCCGCCGCCGCCTCCCACCGGGGACGACGTCACCTCGCTCGCCGTCTACATCGCCCACGACCGGGTGGGCGCCCTGCTGTCGGTGCTGATGGAGCTGGCCGTACGCGGGGTCAACCTGACCCGGATCGAGTCCCGCCCGACCGGCGAGGCGCTCGGTCGGTACGTCTTCTTCCTCGACTGCACCGGGCACGTGGCCGACGTACGGATGGGCGAGGCGTTGCAGGGGCTGCGCCGGGTCTGCGCCGACGTGCGCTTCCTCGGGTCGTACCCCCGGCACCGTTGGGTCGACGGGGCGGCCGAGCGGCCGGTCCCGGCGCCCGCCGGTCTCTCCGACGCCGACTACGCCGACGCGGCGGCCTGGCTGGCCCGGCTGCGGGCCGGCGAGCTGAGCTGACCCGGCGGGGCGCCCGGACCGGGCACCCCGCCGACCCGGTCAGCTGAGCAGGCCGCCGAGCAGGCCGCCCTGCTGCTGCTGGGTGCCGCTGCCCATGACCGGCGGCTCCTCGGAGGGCTGCACCACCACGAAGCCCTGACCGGCGAAGCTCATCGTGAACGCCTCGCCGGTGCTGCGGCCGAGCAGCGTGCCCAGGCCGAGCTGCTCGGCGCGGTGGTAGCCGGTCTGGAGGTTCGCCGACCAGCAGACGGCGGCCTGCGGGTCGACGTAGGTGGGTGCGTCGACGTTGAGCACCACCGGGGTGCCCTTGGTGGTGATGGCGATCCTGCCGTGGCCGCTGAAGACGCAGTTGAACAGGCCGGACGACGAGGCCATGCCGGCGCCGCCGACCATCTTGATGTCGTACGACAGGGTCGAGTCGAAGGCCAGCACGCTGGAGCCGTTGATGGAGAGGGCGTCGCCCGGCTCCAGGTCGATGATGTGCACGTCCTTGGCGAGCTCGGCGAGGAAGACGTCGCCCTGGCCGCTGAGCTTCATCAGCGGCACACCCTCACCGGTCAGGCGCTGCTTGATGAACTTGCCGATGCCACCGGAGCCGAGCGCCTGGAACTGCACCTGCCCCTGGTAGGCGACCATCGAGCCGACCCGGGCCATGGCCTCGCCGTTCAGCTCGATCTTCAGCATCTTGGAGTTCTGCAGCCGCATGCCGGGCTGGGCGGACTCCTTCTCGAGGTTCTCCGCGGAGAACAGCGCGCTGCGCATCGGTTTCCTCCTGGTTCGGGGTGTGTCTCACCGGAGGGTAGGTGACCAGCGCAACCGGTGACATCGGCCGAGCGGGGCCGCCGAGCAGGGCCGCCGAGCAGGGCCGTCAGCCCCAGCCCAGGGCGTGCAGCCGGTCGTCGTCGATGCCGAAGTGGTGGGCGATCTCGTGGACCACGGTCACCGCCACCTCGTCGACCACGTCGTCCTCGCTGTCGCAGATGCGCAGGATCGGGCGGCGGTAGATGAGGATCCGGTCCGGCAGCACACCGGAGTAGTCCCACCCCCGGTCGGTGAGCGCGTGCCCCTCGTAGAGGCCGAGCAGGTGCTCGCCGGGCGGCGGGTCGTCCTCGACCAGGATCACCACGTTGCTCATCAGCCCGAGCAGCTCCTCGGGCACCTCGTCGAGGGCCTCCCCGACCAGCTCCTCGAAGCGTTCCCGGCTCATCTCGACCGCCACGCCGTCCATTGTCCCCGACGCCGGGCGATCCGCCCCGTCAAGATCCGCGCGGAGCCACGGAAAGGGTGCCGGGCCGGCACCCTTTCCGTCGCGTACGACCGGTCGGGGTCAGGAGGCCAGGCGGGCGGAGAGGCTGATCTGTGCGCCCGGGGAGAGCAGCCGCGAGATCGGGCAGTTCGCCTTGGCGGCCTCGGCCAGCTTGGTGAACTGCGCCTCGTCCATGCCCGGCACCTGACCGACGGTCTCCAGGTCGATCCGGGTCACGGACATGCCCGCGTCGGTCTTGTCGAAGTGGACCTTGGCAGTGGTGTCCACCGACGAGTCGGTGGCGCCCGCGTCGGCGAGCTGCTTGGAGAGCGCCATCGAGAAGCAGCCGGCGTGCGCGGCGCCGATGAGCTCCTCGGGGTTGGTCCCCTCGCCCTCCTCGAAACGCGACTTGAAGGAGTAGTTCCCCTGGAGTCCGCCCTTGCCGGTGCGGACGGTCCCGGAACCTTCGGTGAGGTTCCCCTGCCAACTGGCGGAAGCGGTACGGATAGGCATGCACCCGACGCTAACCGAAACCGCACCGTCGGGCGACCGACCCGGCGTACCCACCGCCGCCACGTCGTGCCCCGACCGGCGCCGCCGGACGTGTCATGATGCGGTTCAGGCCCGCGACGGCGGAAGGTGGCCGATGTCCCAGGATCTCCCCGTCCCGCGCCAGGAGGACCGCTCCGACGGCACGGCCGTCGTCGAGTGGGGCTCGCCGTCCCCCGCCCCGGCCGGACGGTGGGGCCGGGCCCTCGGCGGGCTCGGCCGGGACCGCCGGCTGCCCCTGGTGCTGGCCGTTCTCGGCGCGGTCGCGGCGACGGCCTCCCTGGTCGGCGAGTGGCTGGTGATGACGCTGCCCAACGGGGGCCCGGAGGGCAACGTCACCGTCCGGGTGCCCGGCGGGGTGGCCGAGGTCGACGGCTTCGGGGTCGCGTACCTGGTGGGGCTGCTGCTGCTCGCCGCCGTGACGGCGCTGGCCCTGCGCGGCGGCCCGGCCGTCCGGCGGGAGGCGCGGCTGGCCGGGCTGGCCGTGGCCGGCGCGCTGCTGGCGCTGCTGACGGCGACCGCCTTCTCGCTGGACGACTCCGGACAGCGGGCCCTGTTCTACTCGTCCGAGGACGGCTTCCGGGTGGACTACGGGCGGGGCCTGGTGATGGCCTTCGTGGCGACCGCGCTGGCCGGGGCCGCGCTCCAGCTCGCCGGCCGGCAGCCGGCCGAGCGGTCGGAGCGGGACACCGACGACCCGGAGGCGGAGCCGGTCGACTACCGCCGGCCCGGCCGCGCGGAGGACGACGGCCCGGCCGACCTCACCGTCACGCCGACCGTGCCGTTCGCCCGCCGCGAGTCGGCCGGCTGACCGGCCGTCCCGACCGGGCCGGGGCCGTGCCCCGGTGCCCACCGGGCGTCACCGGGCGTTGGCGCCGGATTCGCCGGAACGCCGTGGTCGGGGCCGGTGCCACGAGGTACGGTTGCTGCCCGCCGTCACTCCGGGTCGAGGCACCGATGACCGAAACGGCTGGCTGCGACGGCGGCGGGCGAAGGAGGAACCATGATCCGCCCGGGCCTGCCCAAGCTGATCGCCACCGATCTCGACGGGACGCTCGTCCGCAGCGACGAGACCGTCTCCGCGTACACCCACCAGGTGCTCGACCGGGTGCGGGCCGCCGGCATCCCGGTGGTCGGCGCGACCGGTCGTGGCCCCCGGCTCAAGGAACTCACCCGCAACGACATCCGCGCCGCCGACTTCCTGGTGATGGCCGGCGGCGGCTGCGTGGTGGACCAGAGCGACCCGGCCGGCCCGGTGGTGCTGCGCGACGAGCGGCTGCCCGGTGCGGTGCTGGCCGGACTGCTGGCCGACCTGGAGGCCGAGGTCGGGCCGCTGACCGTGATGGTCGAGGCGTCCGCCGAGCAGGACGCGCCGCTCTGGGGTGACTACCACCCGAGCTGGCCGTACCAGGACCGGTTCGAGGCGCGCAGCCGCGCCGAATGCCTCTCCTGCGACGTGATCAAGGCGTTCGTCCGGACCGCCGACCACCACGTGGACGAACTGCTGGCCAGCGCCCGCCGGATCGTCCCACCGCAGGTGGCCACGCTCACCCAGGCCGGGCTGGGCTTCGTCGAGATCTGCCCGCCGGGGGTGGACAAGGCCACCGGGCTCAGCGTGGTGGCCGAACGGCTCGGCGTCGACCCGGCGGAGGTGCTGGTCTTCGGGGACATGCCCAACGACCTGCCGATGTTCGCCTGGGCCGGCTGGGGCCGGGTGGCGGTCTCCAACGCGCACCCCGCGGTCCGCGCCGCCGCGGACGAGGTCACCCTGCGCAACGACGACGACGGAGTCGCGGTCTACCTGGACCGGCTACTCTCCCGGTGATGGGAGAGACACCCCGACTGGTCGCGACCGACATCGACGGCACGCTGCTCGGCGACGACCGGACGCTCAGCGCGCGTACCGCGACGGTGCTGGAGCGGATCTGCGCGCAGGGCACGCCGGTCGTGCTGGTCACCGGCCGCCCGATCCGCTGGCTCCAGCTCGTGTACGACCAGCTCGCCGCCCCGCTGCCGGCGATCTGCGCCAACGGCGCCGTGGTGTACGACCCGGTCGCCGACGAGGTGCTGCGGGCCGACCCGCTCGCCCCGGAACTCCTCGCCGAGGTGGCCCGCCGGCTGCGCGCGGCGGTGCCCGAGGTGAGCTTCGCGGTGGAGATCGTCGACAGCCGGCAGATGCGGCACGAGGCGCACTACCCGCTGCGCTGGGACGCCGACCACGACGCCATCCGGGCCGTCGAGTCGCCCGAGGAGCTGCACTCCGTACCGGCGGTGAAGCTGCTGGCCCGGGCCGGGGAGCAGGACCCGGACCTCTTCGTCCGGGTGGTGGCCGGGGCGCTGCAGGGGCTGGCCGAGGCGACGCACTCGTCGTACAGCGGGCTGGTGGAGATCTCCGCCGCCGGAGTGACCAAGGCGGCCGGGCTGGCCTGGTACGCCGCCCGCCTCGGCATCCACGAACGCGACGTGCTCGCGTTCGGCGACATGCCCAACGACCTGCCGATGCTGACCTGGGCCGGTCGGGCGGTGGCGGTGGCCAACGCACACCCCGCCGTCCTGGAGATCGCCGACGAGGTGACCGGGGCGAACTCCGCAGACGGCGTGGCGGCGTATTTGGAGAAGGTCTTCGGGGTGGGCTGAGCGGACCGGTCCGTCAGAGGTACTGGCCGGTGGGGTGCCCCTCGCCGCCCTGCGGCTGGCCGATGCCCGGCATGCCCGGCACCATCCCGCCGGGACCGCTCGGCAGCGCCTGCCGGCCGGAGCGCATCTGCTCCAGCTGCACCCGGGCGGCCATCTGCTGGGCGACCAGCGCGGCCTGGATGCCGTGGAACAACCCCTCCAGCCAGCCGACGAGCTGGGCGTGGGCGATGCGCAGCTCGCCCTCGCTGGGCGCCTTCTCCTCGGTGAAGGGCAGCGAGATCCGCTCCAGCTCCTCGCGCAGCTCGGGGGCGAGGCCCTCCTTGAGCTCGACGATCGACCGCTCGTGGATCTCCCGCATCCGGTGCCGGCTGGCGTCGTCCAGCGGGGCCGACTTGACCTCCTCCAGCAGCTGCTTGATCATGCTGCCGATCCGCATCACCTTGGCCGGCTGCTCGACCAGGCGGGTCGGGTCCTCGCCCGCCTGCTCGTCGGTCTGCACGGTGCCGACCGGGCGGCCGTCCGGGCCGATCACCACCACGGTGCCCGAGTGCCCGGTGTCCTCGGTGCCCGGCTCGTCGTTCTGTCCAGCGGAGTGCGCGTCGGTCATGGCACCCATCTTTACCCACGCCCGCGAGCCGCACGCGGTGGGACCGGTCACGACCCCCGGCCGGTGGCGGTCGCGCTACCGTCGCCGACATGCCCGCCGACCCGCGCGCCGTCCTCACCCGGCCCGCTCCGCCCCCCGATGAGACCCTCGCCTACGGCGACCACCCCGACCAGATCGTCGACCTGCGCCGCCCCGCCGGGGACGGGCCGGCCCGGCCGCTGGTCGCGGTGCTGCACGGTGGCTTCTGGCGGGCCGAGTACGACCGGACCCACACCGGCCCGCTGGCCACCGCGCTGGCGGTGCTGGGCTGGCCGGTGGCGCAGCTGGAGTACCGGCGGACCGGGCAGCCGGGCGGCGGCTGGCCGGGCACCCTCACCGACGTGCTGGCCGGCGTGGCCGCGCTGCCCGGGCTGGCCGCCCGCGCCCTGCCGGGCCGGGTGGCCGCCGGGCCACCGCTGCTGCTCGGGCACTCGGCCGGCGGGCACCTCGCGCTCTACACGGCGGCGCACGCCCCGGCCACCGTACGGGGGGTGCTGGCGCTGGCCCCGGTCGCCGACCTCGCCGAGGCGTACCGGCTGGACCTGGACGGCGGGGCGGTGGCCGCGCTGCTCGGCGGCGGCCCGGCGGAGCACCCGGACCGGTACGCGGCGGCCGATCCACGGGAGTTGGTGCCGCTTCGGACACGTACCGTGATCGTGCACGGGGTCCAGGACCTGCAGGTGCCGGTCACGATCAGCCGGGGTTACGCGGCTGCGGCCAGGGCGGCGGGGGGCGAGGTGAGCCTCGTTGAACTGCCAGAATGCGAGCACTTCGGGCTCATCGACCCGGAGTCGGCCGCCTGGCCGCGCGTCAGAGCTGAGTTGCAGTCGCTGCACAAAGATCAATAGCCATTGACGCAGCGTCGTCAACCAGGTAGAACGCCGAGGGGGCGGTGACGCCCCGCAACGCTCCGGAAGGATTTTGGTGTCGCAGATGAACCGCAGGCGCGCCCTGCAGCTGCTGGCCGCGCTCGGTACCACCGGGCTGGTCGCCGGCTGCGGCACGGACGACGAGGGTGAGCCGGTCGCGACCGGCTCGCCGATCAAGATCGGTCTCGTCGCCCCCGAAAGTGGCTCGGGCAAGGCCATCGGCGAGGACGTCGTCAACGGCTTCGAGCTCTACCTCGCCACCCACGACCAGCGCCTCGGCGGGCATCCAGTGACCCTGGTGAAGGCCGACGAGGGCGACAACGCCAAGACCGGTCAGGACGCCGTGAACGGCCTGCTCAAGCAGGGCGTGCTCGCCCTCACCGGGGTGGTCAACCCGACGGTGATGTCCGGCATCCGGGACATCGTGGAGAAGGCCCGGGTGCCGCTGATCGGGTCGAACGCCTCGCCGGTCAGCCTGCAGAGCGTGGTCTACATCTGGCGCACCTCGTACGTGCTGGACGAGCCGGGCCGGGCGCTCGGTGCGTACCTGAAGCAGCGGCTGCCGGCCGGCAGCCGGGTGGTGATCATCGCCCCGGAGGGCGGCGCCAGCCTCGACGTCGTGCAGGGCTTCCGCCAGGGCTTCGGCGTCGACGATCCGCGGATCGCCGGCGAACCGGTCTGGACGAGCCCCACCGCCAACCCGGACGAGAGCACGTACGTCTCCGCCATCCGGCAGGCGCTCAGCCGTAGGCCCACCGCGATCTTCTGCCACTTCTCCGGCACCGCGGCCATCCAGTTCATCAAGCAGCTGCGCCGGTACCGCCCGACCTACACCGGGCCGGTCTACGCGCCCGGCTTCCTCACCGAGGGCAGCGTGCTCAACGAGGTGAGCGGGGTGCTGGTGGACGACAAGACCGACCGGCTGCTGCCCGGCGCGATCCAGACGGTGTCGAACTACTCGGCCGACCTGAACAACAACGCCAACCGGATCTTCGCCGCCGCGTACCGCAAGACGTACAACGTCTCGCCCAGCACCTACGCGATGGCCTCGTACGACGCCGCCCAGGTGCTCGACGGGGCGATCCGGATCGCCGGGGCGAACCCGTCCCCGCAGCAGGTCAACCTGGCCCTCGGCAAGGTGGGCCAGATCGACAGCCCGCGCGGGGTGTGGCAGTTCAACCAGCCCCGTACGCCACAGCAGCGGTGGTACCTGCGCACCGTGCAGTTCGACGGCCGGCTGCTCTCCAACGTCATGCTCAACGAGATCGCCACGCTCGGCTGAGCGCCAGGCCCCGTACGCGCCGAGGGCCGGTCTCCCCGCGGGGAGGCCGGCCCTCGGCGTACGCCGTGGTGGCGTCAGTGACGCAGCTCGGCGATGCAGCACTTCACGCTGCCGCCGCCCTTCTTCAGCTCGGCCAGCTCGACCGGCACCGGGTGGTAGCCGGCCGCCTTGAGCTTGCCGGCCAGCCGGGTCGCCTCGCTGTTGAGCACGACGTTGAGCCCGTCGCTGACCAGGTTCAGGCCGAAGGCCATCGCGTCCTCGTCGTCCGCGATCACGGCGTCGGGGAAGAGCTGGGTGAGCACCTTCTGGCTGGCCGCCGAGAAGGCGCCCGGGAAGTAGACGATGTTCTCGTCGTCGATCGAGGCGAGCGCCACGTCGAGGTGGTAGAAGCGCGGGTCGACCAGGCGCAGCGACACCACCGGCCGGCCGAGCGCCTCCTGCGCCTCGGCGTGTGCCGGCAGTTCGGTGCGGAAGCCGTGGCCGGCGAGGACCAGCCCGCCGTGCGCCTCCGGCAGGTACGCGAAGTCGCCCTCGCCCTCGTTGGTCTCGCTCGGCGCGATGAACCGCCAGCCCTGCGACTCGTAGAACGCCCGGTGCGCGGCGGCCTCGGCGGCGCGCTGCTCATGCTTGAACTGGGCGCCGTAGACCGTCCCGTCCACCACGAAGGCGCCGTTGGCGGCGAAGACCATGTCCGGCAGCCCGGCCTCGGGGGTGAGCAGGTGCACGTCGTGGCCGAGGCCGACCAGCGTCTCCCGCAGGCGGTCCCACTGCTTGACCGCCAGCTCCGCGTCGACCGCGGTGGTGACGTCCATCCACGGGTTGATGGCGTACTCGACGGCGAAGTGCTCGGGCGAGCACATGAGATATGTCCGCTTTCGCGGCACTCGCTGCTGGTTCACGGTGACCAAGAGTAGGTAGCGTAGAACTTTGGTAACAGCCAGAACTCTTGCTTTATTGAGGCGGAACGTTGCAGATAGACGCGGTCGACCAGCGAATCATTGCGTTGCTCGTGGCGGACGCCCGCGCGTCGTACGCCGACATCGGCAGCCGGGTGTCACTCTCCGCTCCGGCGGTGAAGAGACGCGTCGACCGGCTGCGCTCCGCCGGGGTGATCCGGGGCTTCACCGCGGTGGTCGACCCGGCCGCCGTCGGCTGGACCACGGAGGCCTTCGTCGAGCTCTTCTGCGCCGGCCGGACCACGCCCGCGCAGATCGGGGTGGCCGCCCGGCGGCACCCGGAGGTGGTCGGGGCGTACACCGTCTCGGGCGAGGCGGACGCCCTGGTGCACCTGCGGGCCGCGGACATCGCCCACCTGGAGGAGGCGCTGGAGCGACTGCGGGCGGAGTCGTTCGTGACCTCCACCCGGAGCACCATCGTGCTCTCCCGCCTGGTCGAGTCCCCCGGCGTCGGCCCGTCCACCGGCTGATCCGCGCTTGACCTCAACCCCACTTCATGTCGTCGACTGGGTCGGACGGCGACGTGAGGGGGGATCGTGCGGGCGGTGTGGCTGCGGGAGTTCGGCGGTCCGGAGGTGTTGGTGCCGGGAACGGCACCCGACCCGACGCCCGGGTCGGGGCAGGTGCTGATCGAGGTGGCGCACGTCAACCTCACCTTCGTCGAGACGATGTTCCGGGCCACCGGGTTCGGGCCGTTCCGCGGCCCGTTGCCGGTGATCCCCGGCAACGGCGTCGGCGGCGTGATCGGCGCGGTGGGCCCGGACGTGGACCCCGGGCTCGTCGGCCGGCGGGTGGTCAGCGGCACCGGCGGGTACGGCGGGTACGCCGAACGGGTCGTGGTGGACCGGGCCGCCCCGGTCGAGGTGCCCGACGCGCTGGCGTTGGACGACGCGGTGGCACTGCTCGCCGACGGCCGTACCGCGCTGCTGCTGACCGACGCCGCCGCGCCCCGGGCGGGGGAACGGGTGCTGGTCGAGGCGGCCGCCGGTGGGGTGGGCGGCCTACTGGTCCAGCTCGCCGCGCGGGCGGGAGCACGGGTGGTGGGCCTGGCCGGCGGCCCCCGCAAGACGGAACTGGTCCGGGCGGCGGGCGCCGAGGTCGTGATCGACTACCGGGAGCCCGACTGGGCCGACCGGGTACGCGCCGCGACCGGCGGGGTGGACGTCGTCTTCGACGGCGTCGGCGGCGAGGTGGGCAGCGGGGCTTTCGACCTGCTCGACCCCGGCGGCCGGATGCTCAGCTTCGGGCTCGCCTCGGGCAGCTGGACCGAGGTGCCGGAGGAGACCGCCGCGGCGCGGGGTGTGACGCTGCTCCGGCCGACCGCCGGGCCCGACGAGCTGCGCGCGTTGACCGTCCGGGCGCTCGCCGAGGGCGCGGCGGGACGGCTGCGCCCGCTGATCGGGCAGCGCTTTCCGCTGGAGCGGGCCGCCGCCGCGCACGCCGCGATGCAGTCGCGGGCCACCGTCGGCAAGACCCTGCTCGACGTCGGCTGACGCTCGCCGCCGCCTGGTGCTCACCCGTCGACCGACGCTCGACGGATGCGCAGGCGTCGCTGACCGCTCCCGGCGGACGCGCGGCGCGGAAGAGTCAGAGGTACATGCCGGTCCGGTGCTCGGAGTCGGCCGGCCGACTCGGCTTGTCGCCCTCGCCGAAGAACCGCTTGCCGCCGAACTCGCCGTGCAGTCGGTCGTCCAGCTCGTCGGCCAGCCCGGTCATCACCTGCACCGCGAGCATCAGGTGGGTGGCCTGGAAGTTGCGGCCGAAGACCGGGATCGACGCCCAGACGGTGTCGTCGGCGCAGTAGAGCCGGCCGATCGGCATCCGGTTGGTCAGCTCGGAGAGCTTCACGTAGAGGCGCTCGGTCGGCTCCACCTCGGTGAGCACCGGGGAGAAGACGTCGACCAGCGGCGGGTTGTCGCGTACCCGGACGAAGACCATCGCCGAGCCGGCGCGGATGTTGATGTCGCCGTCCGAGTCGACCTGGAGCTGGTCGGACTTCGACTTGAGCATGGTCGACACGACGGTGCGGACCCGCTCCTCCAGCGCCAGCACGTCCTCGCCCTCGTCGCTCTTCTGCGCGCTCGCGGCGGCGGCCAGCGCCTCGTCGAGGTCCGCCTCGATGTCGCGGTCCGGGCCGAACTCGCTGCGCGCGGTGCCGAGCGGTTCGGCCGGCAGCGGCTCCCCCTCGGCGTCGTGCACGAGGTAGACGAGGAAGGCCGGGTGCGGAGCACCGTAGACGTCGCGCAGGGTGCGGGAGAGCAGCGCGGCCACCTTGCTGGCGTCGGCGGTCGAGCCCGCCAGGCCGAACTGGTCCCGGGAGCCCTCCAGCACGCCCGGCGGCGACCAGCCCAGCGCGATCATGTCCGCGACGGCGGCCCGGTCCAGCCGGTAGCCCTGCGGCAGGGTGGCGTTGCCGACCGCCCGTGCGGAGACCCGCCCCCCGTCGCCCACGTCCACGCTGATCGAGTAGACGGCGTTGCCGGTGCCGGAGGCCGTCGGGTCGAGGGTCAGCTCGACGTGCGCCCCGGTGGGCAGCGCGCGCAGCCGCTCGGCCAGCGCGCGGGCGAACTCCCGCCACGCCTCGGTCACCTTGGCCCGCAGGTCGGCCGTGCTCGGCTCGTCCAGCAGGACCGACTCGTGCTGCTCCGGCGAGCTGCCGGGCTGATCACCGGTCGGCTTCGAGGGGTGGTCTGCCGTCATGATCGCCTCCGTCCGTCAAGGTCACCCTACCCAGGCCCACCCGGTGTCGAATCCACCGCGACCGGGATCGGACAACGCGGCGGGTGCGGATCAGTCGGGGCGGGTGCGGCTCAGTCGGGACGGTCGCCGCCCAGCTCCACCGGCCAGGTCGCGGCCAGGTCGCTCAACCGCGCGGCGGCGCCCGCCGGGTCGGCACCGCGCCCGACCGCCACCCCGAGCAGGTACGCGCTCACCGGCGCGCCCGGCCGCAGCACCTGGTGGGCGACGTCCCTGGCCAGGTCGAGCACCGCCGGCACCGGCACCTCGGCCGGGTCGAGCCCCAGCTCGGCGCAGGCCGCCGTGACCCAGTCGTCCATCACCGTCATCGCGTCCACTCCTCCGCCCGGCGTACGTCGGAGTCAGTGTCGCAGTCGAACCACGGCGGCGGGCCGCTGCCGGACCACGGCAGGTCACGCACCCTGAGCTCGGCGAGCAACTCCCGCATCGAGGCGCCGTCGGGCGTACCGCCCCGACGCCCGACGAGGCGGGCCAGCGCGTCCCGCAGCGCCGCGGCCCGCCACACACCGCACAGCGGCTGTCGCCGGCCGCGGTCGTCGAGGAGGCAGACCCCGTCCGGCCCGTCGTCCACGTGACCGCGCGACGGCGCCTCGTCCGGCTCGGGGTGCAGCGCGCGCAGCAGCACGCCGACCGCCTCCCGGGTGAGCAGCGGCAGGTCGGCCGCGAGCAGGGCGACGGTGGTCGTGTCCGGGGGCAGCAGGGCGAGCCCGGCCGCGGTCGCCGCCACCGGGCCACCGCCCGGCGGTCGTTCGCGGGTCACCAGCACGTCGCCGGGGACCGCGTCGGCCGGCCCGACCAGGATCCGCGGGGCCGCGTCGGCGACGGCCGCCAGCACCCGCTCCCGCATCGGCGTTCCACCGACCGGCAGCGCCGGCTTGTCCCGCCCGCCCATCCGGCGCGCGGCACCGCCCGCGAGCACCACCGCCGCGTACGCCGTCACCCGGCCACCGTAGCCTCGCGCCGACCCGTGCGCCGGGCCGGCGTCGTCGTGCGGGTCGGCGCGCGGCTGCCCTTCGCCGCCGATGCCGCGGCATCGGCGGGCCTGCACGACGGCGGGCGTCGCGGTGCGGGTCGTCCGGCGGGCGGGGGAGGATGGCGGGATGGGACGGGCGACTGACCGGCGGAGCGTGCTCCGCATCGACCTCGACGCGGTGGCCGACGGACGCGCCCCGGTACGCCGGCCGGACACCCTCTCCGTGGAGGAGCCGCTGGAGATCCGGGTCGGCCCGGCCGGACCCGGTCGACGCCGGCCGCTCGCGGTCACCATGCGTACCCCCGGCGACGACATCGACCTGGCGATCGGCTTCCTGCTCACCGAGGGGCTGATCCGGTCGACCGAGGACGTGCTCACCGCCCAGCTCTGCGCCGGGGCGGAGACCCCCAACACCTACAACGTGGTGGACGTGGTGCTCGCCCCGGGCGTGCCGGAGCCCACCACCGACCCGTCGCGGAACTTCTACACCACCAGCTCGTGCGGGGTCTGCGGCAAGGCCAGCATCGAGGCGGTGCGGACCAGGTCGCCGTACCCGGTGGTGGACGACCCGCTCACCGTCCGGGCGGACGTGCTCGCCGCCCTGCCCGACCGGTTGCGGGCGGCCCAGCGGGCCTTCGACCGCACCGGCGGCCTGCACGCGGCCGGGCTGTTCACCGCCGAGGGCGAGCCGGTGGTGCTGCGGGAGGACGTCGGCCGGCACAACGCGGTGGACAAGGTGGTCGGCTGGGCGGTGCGGGAACGTCGCCTCCCGCTGGCCGGGCACCTGCTGCTGGTCTCCGGTCGGGCCAGCTTCGAGCTGACCCAGAAGGCGTGGATGGCCGGACTACCGTTGCTCGCGGCCGTCTCCGCGCCCAGCTCGCTCGCCGCCGACCTGGCGGAGGAGGCCGGGATGACGCTGGTCGGCTTCCTGCGCGGCCGGACGATGAACGTCTACGCCGGCGGGCAGCGGGTGCTGGTCGACTGACCCGCCGACCGACGCCCCGGCGGACGCGCCGTCGGCAGAAGTTCCCGCACGACCCTCATCCGAGACCCCGCCGCACGTGTCGCCGCCGGCGGGGACGCCGCCGGACCACGCCCGGCTCTCCCACGGCCGGCCAGCCGTCCAGCTCGGACGGGGGCACGCCGCGGCGGAGCAGGTCGTCGAGGAGCTGGGCCAGGGAGTAGTCGGGGTGGACCGCCAGCGCCCGCTCCAACGCGACAGCGGCCAGCGCGCCCTGACCGGCTCGCCAGGCGGCGAAGGCCAGCAGGCTCGCCGGCGCGGCGATCAACTCCTCCTCGGCGCGGCGCAGCACGTCGCCCCAGAGGTCGATGTCCTCCTCCCGCCCGTCGGTGCGTTCCCAGGCGTGGTCGCGCACCGGCAGGTGGGTCAAAAGCAGGCTCAGCCAGGCCACCTCGTCGTCGGTGAGCCGCTCGCCCCGGCGGTGCGCCCGCCGGGCGTCCCGCACGGCGGCGACGCCGGCCGCCCGGATCGCGCGACCGCCGAGCAGGTCGGCGGCGGGCGCCTCGGTCAACAGGGTGAGCAGCCGCCGCTCGGCCCGGACGCCGGCCTGCCGCATCGCCGCCCGGTCCGGCCCGTCCGCGGCGGCCACCTGGGCGGTGAGGGCGGCCCGATCGGGGAGCGCCACCTGACCGGCGTAGACCGCGGCGGCGCTGACCTCGCTGCTGCCCGGGTCGTACGGGGTGCCGTCGGGCGGGCAGCAGGCTGCCTCCGCGCACAGGTACGACCAGTACCGGCCGTCGGTCACCCGCATCGCGTCGAGCACGGTCAGGCCGGCCGTGGTCAGTGCGGCGCGTACCGCGTCGACGGCCGGGGTGACCCGGTCGGCCGGGCCGTACCCGATGACGGTGGCGGCGTCGGCGTCCTGCCGGCCGAGGACGCCGCCGAGGTGGTCGGCGGGCAGCCGGGGGTCGGTGCCACGGTCGGGCAGGTCGGCGCGGGCGGCGAAGACGACCCGCTGGGCGCGCATCGCCACCACGACGACGCTGTCGGCGGGGTGGAAGCCGAGCAGGTACGGCACGGCGGCGAGGAGGTCGGCGGGCGAGCGGACGGTGAGCCGGGGGCGGTCGGTCGCGGTCATGCCGGCAGCCTGCGACCCGGGGGACGCGACCGACAGGCCCTGTGGACGACACGCGGGTTGTCCACAGACACGGAGAGTGTTCCCGCAGGTCATTGATTTGCCAGGCTTCGGAATCCCCCGGTTGCGGCAGGGAGCGGCTACCTTGCGCTGATGGACCTGGCGTACCTGCGGACGCATCCGGAGCACCTGCCGACGTTCCTGACCCATCAGCGGATCCGGGAGACGCCGGTCTCCGGCGGGGACGTCTGCGCCGCCTCCCGGCTCACCCTGGACGACGGTCACTCCGTCTTCGCCAAGAGTTGGCCGGAGCGGGCCGACCGGCCGGTGCCCGAGGGCTTCTTCGCCACCGAGGCGGCCGGGCTGCGTTGGCTGCGCGAGGCGGGCACGGTGGCCGTACCGGAGGTGCTGGTGGCCCTGCCGGAGCTGCTGGCGCTGGACTGGGTGGAGCCGGGCGAGCCGTCCCCGGAGGCGGCCGAGCGGTTCGGCCGGGAGCTGGCCGGGATGCACCGGGCCGGGGCGTCCGCCTTCGGCGCCGACTGGCCCGGCTTCATCGGCCCGCTGCCGCAGGACAACACCCCCGACGAGGGCCCCTGGCCGGACTGGTTCGCCCGGCGTCGGCTGCTGCCGTACCTGGCGCTGTCGGTGGACGGCGGCGCGCTCGGCGGCGCGGACGCCGCGCTGGTGGAGCAGGTCGTCGCCCGGATCGGCGAGTTCGGCGGCGAGGAGCCGCCGGCCCGGGTGCACGGCGACCTGTGGCCGGGGAACCTGCTCTGGGGCGCGGACGACCGGGCCTGGCTGGTCGACCCGGCCGCACACGGCGGGCACCGGGAGAGCGACCTGGCCCAGTTGGCGCTCTTCGGGGGCGCGCCGCACCTCGACCGGATCATGAGCGCCTACCGGGAGGAGTGGCCGCTGACCGACGGCTGGCGGGAACGAGTGCCGCTGCACCAGCTCCACCTGCTGCTGGTGCACACCGCCGCCTTCGGCGCGACGTACCGAGATGCGGTCACCCGGGCCGCCCGAGCAGCGCTGGGCGGGACCGGCCGCGCTACGGTCGACGGGTGACCGTCGCCCCGCCCGCCAAGGGCGTCCTCGTCGACCGGTACGGCCGCGTCGCCCGGGACCTGCGGGTCTCGCTGACCGACAAGTGCAACCTGCGCTGCACGTACTGCATGCCGGCGGAGGGTCTGCCCTGGCTGGCCGGGCCGCAGCTGCTCGGCGACGACGAGATCGTCCGGTTGGTCCGGGTCGCCGTGGAACGGCTCGGGGTGACCGAGGTCCGCTTCACCGGCGGCGAGCCGCTGATCCGGCCGGGGCTGGCCGGCATCGTCGCCGAGGTGGCCGCGCTGACCCCCCGCCCGCGGATCTCCCTCACCACCAACGGCATCGGCCTGGACCGGCTCGCCCCCACGCTGCGCGCGGCCGGGCTGGACCGGGTGAACGTGTCGCTCGACACCCTGGACCGCGAGCGGTTCGGCCGGCTGACCCGGCGGGACCGGCTGGCCGACGTGCTCGCCGGGCTGGCCGGCGCCGCCGCCGCCGGGCTCACCCCGGTGAAGGTCAATTCGGTGCTGATGCGGGGCGTCAACGACGACGAGGCCCCGGCGCTGCTGCGGTTCGCCCTCGACCACGGCTATGAGCTGCGGTTCATCGAGCAGATGCCGCTGGACGCCCAGCACGGCTGGGACCGAGCCACCATGGTCACCGCCGACGAGATCCTGGCCTCGCTGGCCGGCGCGTTCGCCCTGACGCCCGACCCCGCCGAGCGGGGCGCGGCGCCCGCCGAGACCTGGCTGGTGGGCGGCGGACCGGCCCGGGTCGGCGTGATCGCCAGCGTCACCCGGCCGTTCTGCGGCGACTGCGACCGGACCCGGCTCACCGCCGACGGCCAGATCCGGGCCTGCCTCTTCGCCACCGAGGAGTCCGACCTGCGCGGCGCGCTGCGCGGCGGGGCGGACGACGCGGAGCTGGCCGAGCGCTGGCAGGTGGCGATGCGGGGCAAGCGCGCCGGGCACGGCATCGACGACCCCACGTTCCTGCAACCGGCCCGGCCGATGTCCGCGATCGGAGGCTGAGCCGTGCAGCTCACCGTCCGCTACTTCGCCGGGGCCCGGGCCGCCGCCGGCCGCACCGAGGAGACCGCATCCGCCGGCCGGTCGCTGGACGAACTGGTGGGTGAACTCGCCGAGCGGCACGGGCCGGGGCTGGCCGCCGTGCTGGAGGTGGCGAGTTTCCTGGTCGACGGGGTGCGCTGTCATGATCGTGGGACACCGCTGCCGGCCGGGGTCACGATCGACGTGCTGCCCCCCTTTGCGGGCGGCTGAGAGAGGGCTGGCATGTTGGCGACTCTGGCGTTCGTTGCCACCCTGGCCCTGATCATCGGGCTGATCCACTTCTACCTGTGGAAGCGGCTGGTCAAGGACACCACCCGCCCCGGGCGGTGGCGGCGGATCGGCGCGGTCGCCGCGCTGGTGCTGGCGCTGCTCGTACCGGCGACGATGGCCGGCACCCGGGCGGTCGGGGCGTTCTGGCTGGCCTGGCCGGGCTACCTCTGGCTGGCGGTGATGTTCTACCTGCTGGTCCTGCTGCTCGTGCTGGAAGTGCCGATGGCGGTCGCCCGGCTGGTGCTGCGCCGCCGGTCGGCGGTCGCCGAGTCGACCGCCGCCGCGCCGGAGCCGGTGCTGGTCGGGGCGGCCGGCACCGCCGACCCGCCGGCCGTCGACGCGGTGGACCAGCCCGACCACGACGCCTCGCGCCGGCTGCTGCTGGCCCGGGGCGCGGCGATCTTCGCCGGGCTCACCGCGGCCGGCGTCACCGGCTACGGCGTCCGGGTGGCGACCGGCCCGCCCGAGCTGGACCGGGTCCGGATCCCGCTGGCGAAGCTGCCGCGCAGCATGGACGGCCTGCGGATCGCCACCGTCTCCGACATCCACCTCGGCCCGCTGCGCGGGCGCGAGCACACCGAGCGGATCGTCGCCGCGATCAACCGCCTCGACGCCGACCTGGTCGCGGTCGTCGGCGACCTGGTCGACGGCTCGGTCGCCGAGCTGGGCGAGGCCGCGGCGCCGCTGCGCGGCCTGCGCTCCCGCTACGGCAACTTCTTCGTCACCGGCAACCACGAGTACTACTCGGGCGTAGAGGAGTGGGTCCAGGAGGTGGACCGGCTCGGCCTGCGGGTGCTGCAGAACCAGCGGCAGGAGATCCACGCCCGGGGTGGCGTGCTGGACCTGGCCGGCGTCAACGACGTGACCGCGGCCGGCACCGGCCTGGCGGCACCGGCCGACTACACGGCCGCGCTCGGCGACCGCGACCCGAGCCGCCCGGTGGTGCTGCTGGCGCACCAGCCGGTCGCCGCGCACGAGGCGGCGAAGTTCGGTGTCGACCTCCAGCTCTCCGGGCACACCCACGGCGGCCAGATCGTGCCGTTCAACCTGGCCGTCAAGCTCCAGCAGCCGGTCGTCTCCGGGCTCGGCGAGGTGGACGGCACCAAGGTGTACGTCACCAACGGCGCCGGCTTCTGGGGCCCGCCGGTGCGGGTCGGCGCCCCGCCGCAGATCACCCTGGTGGAGCTGCGCGCCCCATAGCGCGACCGGGCGGCGGAGTCCAGCACCGGATTGCTCAGGTCACCCGTACGCGTGGCGGCGGGCGGGTGATGGACCGGCCGTGACAGGATGCGGCGTGCCTCCGTTCAGCGCCGCACCCCCCGGTGGCGTCCCGCCGTTCGTCGCGGACCTGCACATCCACTCGAAGTACTCGCGCGCGTGCAGCCGCGATCTCACCCTGCCCAACCTCGGCTGGTGGGCCCGGCGCAAGGGCATCGGCGTGCTCGGCACCGGGGACTTCACCCACCCCGCCTGGTACGACCACCTGCGCGAGACGCTGCACCCGGCCGAGCCCGGGCTCTACCGGCTCGCCCCTGAGGCGGAACGGGACATCGCCCGGCGGCTGCCGCCCCGGCTGGCCAGCGAGGCGGAGACCGACCCGGTCCGGTTCATGCTCAGCGTGGAGATCTCCACGATCTACAAGCGGGACGACCGGACCCGCAAGGTCCACCACCTGATCTACCTGCCCGACCTGGACGCGGTGGCGCGGTTCAACACGGCCCTGGGCCGGATCGGCAACCTCGGCTCGGACGGCCGGCCGATCCTCGGCCTGGACTCCCGGGACCTGCTGGAGATCACCCTGGAGGCGAGCGGCGACGGCTACCTGGTGCCGGCGCACATCTGGACGCCCTGGTTCTCCGCGCTCGGCTCGAAGTCCGGCTTCGACGCGATCGCCGACTGCTACGGCGACCTGGCCGAGCACGTCTTCGCGGTGGAGACCGGCCTCTCCTCCGACCCCGAGATGAACTGGCGGGTCGGCAGCCTGGACGGCTACCAGCTCGTCTCGAACTCCGACGCGCACTCCCCGCCGGCGCTGGCCCGGGAGGCGACGGTCTTCTCCGCCGATCGCGACTACTTCGCGATCCGCGAGGCGCTGCGCACCGGCAGCGGGCTGGCCGGGACGATCGAGTTCTTCCCGGAGGAGGGGAAGTACCACGCGGACGGGCACCGGCTCTGCGGCGTCAACTGGTCGCCGGAGCGGACCCGGCAGGCCGGTGGTCGCTGCCCGGAGTGCGGCAAGCCGCTGACCGTCGGCGTGCTGAGTCGGGTCGAGGAGCTGGCCGACCGGCCGGCGGGGCACCGCCCGGCGCACGCCCGCGAGGTCACCCACCTGGTGCCGCTGGCCGAGATCCTCGGCGAGATCAACAAGGTGGGTGCGCGGAGCAAGAAGGTCGAGGGGAAGCTGCACGAGCTGGTCGCCGCGCTCGGCCCGGAGCTGGAGATCCTCACCCGTACCCCGCTGGACGAGATCGGGCGGGTCGGCGGCGAGCTGCTGGCCGAGGGCATCGGCCGGCTGCGCCGCGGCGACGTCCGCCGGGTGCCGGGCTACGACGGCGAGTACGGCGTGATCACCCTCTTCGACCCCGCCGAGCTGGGCGCGAAGGCCACGGGGGCGCAGGCGGAGACGCTCTTCGACGTACCCGTGCCGGCGCAGCGACGGCCCGCGGAGCCGGCGGCGAAGGCGAAGGCCCGCCGCCCGGCGACGCCGAAGGCCGAGCCGAAGCGGAAGGCCACGCCGCCGCCTCCCCCGCCGATCGCGCCGGCACCCTCGCCGCACGAGCCGTTCGAGCCGATGCTCGCCGGCATGGAGGAGGTCGGCACCGGCCTGCTCGACCGGTTGGACGCGATGCAGCGGGTGGCCGCCTCCGCGCCGGGTGGCCCGCTGCTGATCGTGGCCGGCCCCGGTACCGGCAAGACCCGGACGCTGACCCACCGGATCGCGTACCTCTGCGCGGAGCTGAACGTCTTCCCCGAGCAGTGCCTGGCGATCACCTTCACCCGGCGGGCCGCCGAGGAGCTGCGGCACCGGCTCGACGGGCTGCTCGGCCCGGTGGCCGAGGACGTCACCGTCGGCACGTTCCACTCGCTCGGGCTGGCCATGCTGCGGGAGAACGCGGCCGCCGCCGGGCTGCCGGCGGACTTCCGGATCGCCGACGACGCCGACCGGGCGGCCGCCCACGCCGAGGCCGGTGACGACCCGGACCGCTACACCGCGCTGCTGCGCAAGCAGGACCTGGTCGACCTGGACGAGCTGCTGACCCTGCCGGTCGCGCTGCTGAAGGCCGACAAGAAGCTGGTACGCGACTACCGCGAGCGCTGGCGATGGATCTTCGTCGACGAGTACCAGGACGTCGACGCGGTCCAGTACGAGCTGCTGCGCCTGCTCAGCCCCGCCGACGGCAACCTCTGCGCGATCGGCGACCCGGACCAGGCGATCTACTCGTTCCGGGGCGCGGACGTGGGCTACTTCCTGCGCTTCTCGCAGGACTTCACCGACGCCCGACTGGT
This sequence comes from Micromonospora sp. CPCC 206171, assembly GCF_036906755.1. Classification (NCBI taxonomy): domain Bacteria; kingdom Bacillati; phylum Actinomycetota; class Actinomycetes; order Micromonosporales; family Micromonosporaceae; genus Micromonospora; species Micromonospora sp. CPCC 206171. The sequence goes on from NZ_JBAKHT010000004.1 coordinate 76,761, forward strand.
CCGGCTGAACCGCAACTACCGCTCATCGGCACCGATCCTGGCCGCCGCCGTGCAGGCCATCGCGCCGTCATCGCTGGTGCGGGGCCGCCGGCTGGACCCGGCCCGGCTCGACCCGGAGGCCCCGCTGGTCGGCCGCTACCCGGCCGCCTCGGTCGCCGACGAGGCCGATTTCGTGGTACGCACCATCGACGAGCTGGTCGGCGGCCTGTCCCACCGGTCGCTGGACTCGGGCCGGATCGACGGCCGGTCGACCACGCTCTCCTTCTCCGACATCGCGGTGCTCTACCGCACCGACTCGCAGGCCGCCCCGATAGTGGACGCTCTCGCCCGGGCGAACATCCCGGTGCAGAAGCGCTCGCACAATCGGCTGCGGGACCGGCCGGGGGTGACCGCCATCGCCCGGGAGCTGCGGCACGCCGACGGGCTGGACGGTTCGTTGCCGGCCCGCGTCCGCCTGGCCGGGCAGGTGCTGGCGGAGCGCTTCGCCGTGCCGACGCTGGACGGCGCCGCCGCGGTACGCCCCGAGGACGTCCGCACGGCGGTCGACCTGCTCACTCCGCTGGCCCGCCGCTGCGGCGACGACCTCGGGCTGTTCCTGTCCCAGCTCGCCACCGGCGCGGAGGTGGACGCGCTCGACCCGCGGGCCGAGGCGGTCACCCTGCTCACCCTGCACGCCGCCAAGGGGCTGGAGTTCCCGGTGGTCTTCCTGGTCGGGGCCGAGGACGGGTTGCTGCCGCTACGCTGGCCGGGCAGCGAGCCGGACGACGACGCGGTCGCCGAGGAGCGGCGACTCTTCTTCGTCGGCCTGACCCGCGCCCAGGACCGGCTCTACGTCAGCCACGCCGCCCGCCGGGTCCGGCACGGGTCGGAGCGGGACTGCCGGCCGTCGCCCTTCCTCGACGTGATCGACGCCGGGCTCTTCGAGCGCTTCGGTGAGACCGAGCCGCGCCGACCGAAGGACCGCCAGCTCCGACTGATCTGACCTGCCGGGCCACCATCGTCCCGCGGCTCGTCGCGCCCACGGACGGTGACCTCCGCCCGGCCGGACACCCGGACGAGCGTGATACCCCAGAGTCATCTTGATGCCTGTCAGGTATCACGCTCGGAACGGGACGGCCGCCGCCGCAGCGCTGGCGAGCAGCACAGCCAAGCAGCACGGCCAAGCAGGCCAGGCAAGCGGCACGGCCAAGCAGGCCAGGCGGGCAACGCCGCCAGCCAGCGTCAAGCGAGGAGCACAGCCAGCCAGGCCCCGGCGAGCAGCGCCGGGCCGAACGGCAGGGCGGTGTCCCGGCGTACCCGGCGGGCGGCCAGCAGGGCCAGCACCAGCACGCCGTTGAGCAGGTGCGGCAGGAGCAGCCCGTAGCCCAGGGTCGACCAGCCCAGCCAGCCCAGCGGCAGGCCGAGGGCGGCGGCGAGCTTGACGTCGCCGAAGCCGAGCCTGGCGCCGGGCAGCAGCGCCAGCAGGACGTACCCGGAGAAGGAGAGTGCGGCCCCGGCGAGAGCGAGCGCCAGGCGGCCCGGCGTGCCGGCGGCGAGCGCGGCCACCCCGAGGCCGGCGACGCCGGCGAGGGCGGCCGCGCCGACCAGCGGATCGGGCAGCCGCAGGAAGGCCAGGTCGACCACCGCCAGCACCACACCGAAGGCCGCCACCAGCAGGTACGCCGGCAGGGCCGGGTCGGGCCCGAGCGCGGCGGCCAGCCCGGCGAACACCACCGCCCCGACGACCGCCCAGCCGACCGTCCACCGGCCGGTGGCGGACCGGTCCGTGGTGAACCGGTTGGCGGAGGTCGGTGCCGCCGCGCCGACGAGGCCGCCGCAGAGCGCGGCGGCGGTCAGCAGCCCGACGGACACGGGCCCGGACGTTACCGGTGCGCCGGTTCCGCGGCTGCCCCGTCGGCGGGCTCCGCCGCCGGCCGCCGGGGTCGCTCGGTGCTCACCACCAGCGCCACGCCGGCCACGATCACCGCGCCGCCGAGCAGCACCTGCGCGGTGATCGGCTCGGCGACCAGCAGCGCGCCGAGCCCGACCGCGACGGCGGGGTTGACGTAGGCGTACGTGGCGACCAGTGAGATGGGCGCGTGGTGCAGCAGCCAGACGTACGCGGTGAAAGCCACCAGCGAGCCGGCCACCATCAGGTACGCCAGCGCCGCCCAGGACCGGCCCGTCACCTCGCCCGGCGAGAAGTCGCGCAGCTCGCCCCGGGCCAGGGCGAGCACGGCGAGCGCCGCCGCGCCGGCGAACATCTCGTACACGGTGGCGACGAACGGGTCGGCGGGCATGGCCAGCCGACCGGACAGGAACGAGCCGACCGACCAGGAGGTGGCGCCGGCGACCACGGTGAGCGCGCCGGCCAGCGGCACCGCGCCCGCGCCACCGGTGGGCAGCACCAGCAGCACCAGGCCGAGGAAGCCGAGCGTCACCCCGGCGAAGGTCCAGCCGCGTGGCCGGTCGCCGGTGGCGGTACGCAGCAGCACCACCAGCAGCGGGACGGTGGCCACCAGCAGCGCGGCGACGCCGGACGGCACGGCCACCCCGCGCGGACCCGCCTCGGCGAGCACCACCAGGCCGTTGCCGCCGGCCAGCAGCAGCACCCCGACCAGGGCGGCGGAGGCGAGCTGACGCCGGTCGACCCGCAACGCCCCCGGCCCGCGGCGCAGCCGCAGGACGACGGCGAGCACCAGCCCGGCGGCGGCGAACCGGAGGGCGGCCGAGGCGAGCGGCGGCATGGACTCCACGGCGATCCGGATGCCGAGATAGGTGGAGCCCCACAGGACGTAGACCAGCAGCAGCGCCGTCCAGATCAGGCCGGGCCGGGTGGGTGTCGCACTCGCGGGAGGTGAGCTCATCGGTGGACCACGCTACGGTGACCACGGCGTCGGTGTCCCGCACGGGTGTCCGGCCTCTCAGCACCGAGTACGCAGGAGGCGTGCATGGCGAACTACGGGCCACCGGGTGGCGGGGCCCCGGAGCCGTGGGGCGGGCGACGCCCGGACGACGCGTACGGCGCCGCACCGGATCCGCACGGGTCGCCCGCGTGGGGCGAGCCGCACGCCCAGCAGCCGTACCCGCAGCCGGGGTGGGCGGCCACCGAGGTCCACCCGCCCAGCGAGCCGTACCGGTCGGCCGGCCCGACCGCCTACCTCGGCGACCCGACGCCGCAGCAGCCGAAACGGGGCCGGGGTCCGCTGATCGCGGTGCTGGCCGTGCTGGCGGTGCTCGTCCTCGGCGGTGCCGCCACGCTGTGGTACCTGGCCGGCCGGGACGACGAACCGGCGTCGAACGCCGCGCCCACCGCTTCGGCGGCGCCGAGCGCGGCGCTGCCCGGGCCGGGCGAACCGGCGCCGACCACCCCCGCGCCGGCCTCGTCCGCCGATCCGCGCTTCGTGAAGGCGGGGCAGTGCGTACGCAACCAGGGCCCGGCGGGCGGCAAGCCCAAGCTGCTGATCAGCGACTGCGCCCCGAAGACGTACGAGGTGCTGCGGCGGTTCGACGGGGAGACCAGCGGTGAGAAGGACGCCGAGGCCAAGTGCGCCAAGGTCACCGGCTACACCAACTGGTACTTCTTCGACAGCGAACTGGACACCCTCGACTTCGTCCTCTGCCTGAAGCAGCGCTGATCGGAAACACTCCCGGTAGGTCAATCTTGCCCTTTCTAGCCTGGACGCTAGAAAGGGCAAGATTGTTGTCGAGGCCCGCAGACACGCCGGTAGCTTCGTCTATGCATCTCTAGTCCCCCGGCTAGACGGCCCGATACTCTGCGATGCGTGGATCCGGTCCGCAACCCGTACGCCCCCGGCGCCGGCCAGCGCCCGCCCGAGCTCGCCGGCCGGGGGCGGGAGCTGGACGTCTTCGACGTGGTCCTGGAACGCATCGCCCGGGGTCGCCCCGAGCGCAGCCTGATGCTCACCGGGCTGCGGGGCGTCGGCAAGACGGTGCTGCTCAACACCCTCCGCTCGCAGGCGATCAACCATCTCTGGGGCACCGGCAAGATCGAGGCCCGGCCGGACCAGTCACTGCGCCGGCCGGTGGCCGCCGCGCTGCACATGGCCGTCCGCGAGCTGGCTCCCCGGCACCGCGCCCCGGACCGGATCGACGCCTTCCTCGGCGTGCTCAAGGCGTTCGCCCAGCGCTCCGCGCCCGCCGGTCGTGGTGCCGCCGCCACCAAGTTGCGTGACCGCTGGCAGCCCGGCATCGACGTGCCGGCGAGCAGCGGCCGGGCCGACTCCGGCGACATCGAGATCGACCTGGTCGAGCTGCTCAGCGACGCGGCCGGGGTGGCCGCCGACGTGGGCACCGGGATCGCCGTCTTCATCGACGAGATGCAGGACCTCGGCCCGGAGGACGTCTCGGCGCTCTGCGCCGCCTGCCATGAGCTGTCCCAGCTCGGCGCGCCGCTGATCGTGGTGGGCGCCGGCCTGCCGCACCTGCCGGCCGTGCTCAGCGCGGCCAAGTCCTACTCCGAACGGCTGTTCCGCTACCAGCGCATCGACCGGCTCGACCGGATCGCCGCCGACCAGGCACTCTGCGCGCCGGCCGAGCGGGAGCAGGTCGAGTACGAGCAGAAGGCCCTCGACCTGCTCTACGAGAAGTCCGGGGGCTATCCCTACTTCGTCCAGGCGTACGGGAAGGCGACCTGGGACCACGCGCCCCGCTCGCCGATCACCGCGGCGGACGTCCGGGTGGCCGCCCCGGAGGCGGAGGCCGAACTGGCGGTCGGCTTCTTCGGCTCCCGGTTCGAGCGGGCCACCCCGGCCGAGCGCGAGTACATGCGCGCGATGGCGACGTTGTCCCTGGTGGAAGGGGAGGCCGACGGCGGCGGCCGGGACGACATGGACGCGGCCGTGCCGACCGCGGAGATCGCCCGGGCGCTCGGGCGCAAGCCGGCGAGCCTCTCCCCGGCCCGGGACGCGCTGATCAAGAAGGGCCTGATCTACTCCGGCGAGCGGGGCACGGTCGCCTTCACCGTCCCGCACTTCGGCCGCTACCTGCGCACCCAACCGGCCTGACCGCCGCCAGCCGGGCCAGCTCCTCCGGCGACACCCGGCGCACCAGTCACGCCGACGGCGCTCTCGTGGCGGTCAGACGCGGGACCAGGGGGCCGGGAACACCACCTCACCGCGCGGCGGCGGCCCCTCGCCGCTGGTGCTCGGCGGCAGCGCCAGCGCCTGCCACGGCTCCCCCAGACCGGACCACGGGCTGGTCAGCCCCATCCGGTCGGCCCGGACGAACCCGAAGCGCCGGTAGTACGCCGGGTCGCCGAGCACCACCACCAGGCGCTCACCCAGCTCGGTCGCGGCGTCCAGCCCGGCCTGCACCGCCGCCGTGCCGTGCCCGACCCGCTGGCGGTGCGGGGCCACCGCGACCGGCCCGAGCGCCAACGCCGGAGCGCGGATGTCGTCGGACTGTACGAAGACCCGGCTCAGCAGGGCGTAGCCGACCACCTCACCGCCGTACTCGGCCACCATCGCCAGCTCCGGGATCCACGCGTCGCTGTCGCGCAGCTCGTCGACGAGCGCCACCTCGCCGGGGACCGCCGCGTCCGGGCGGGCGAAGGCGGCGGCCAGCACCATGCGGACCGGGCCGATGTCCGCCGGGTCCTCGGGGCGCAGCCGCAGGGTAGTCACCCGGGCGACGTTACCCGTCGACACGCGTCCATCAGCGACGGTCGCTCGAATCGGCGTGGCGTCACGTCCATGTCGGAAGGTCCCGGATCGGCCGTTGCCCGGGTAGCGGACGTCCGGACGGGGTATGACTGATCCATGAAACCCGTGCGTTCCCTCGCCCGCGTCATGTTGAGCGGCATCTTCGTGATCAGCGGGGCCCGCAACTTCCAGCACCCCGAGCGCCTCGCGCCGGCCGCCCAGCCGATCACCGACCGGGTCGCTCCGTTGATCTCCAACGTCGCACCGCAGCTGCCCACCGACACCACCACACTGGTCCGCGCCAATTCGGCGGTGCAGCTCGCCGCCGGCCTCATGCTGGCCACCGGGAGGTTCGCCCGGCCGGCCGCGCTCGTGCTCGCCGGCACGTTGGTGCCGGTCACCATCGCCGGCCATCCCTTCTGGAAGAACAACGACCCGGCGACGCGCAACAACAACCAGGTCCACTTCCTGAAGAACCTCGGGCTCTTCGGCGGCCTGCTGCTCGCCGCCGCCGACACCGAGGGGAAGCCGGGTCTGCGCTGGCGGGCCGGTCATCGCATCGGTCACTCTCGACGTTCCGTGACCCGCGCGGTGCGTACCGCCCGCCGGGAAGCGCGGATCGCCGCCCTCTCCGCGTCCACGGCCCGGCGACTTCCGGGCTGACCTGCGTCAATACGGCCATCACCCCCCGCAAGGCCGCGAATTACCTGAACCACCCGACTGCCGTTAACGCGGTGGAAATGTCAAAAACATGTGTGGGATCGGACACGGTCGCATAACGCGGGAGGCATCAACGTGAGGCGCCGTTCTAGGCTCCGTACCGGACCTGGACGGGTAGGACGACCTTGGTACGGGGGTGGCCACGCCATGCCGGCGATCGTCGGTAGACGGCTGGACCGCCTCGCCCCAGTCCGTCGCGCAACGCGTGGGATCGATCGTAGGACAGTCGTACGGACCGGCATCGTGGCCGCCGTCGCCTATGCCGCATGGCTCGCCATCGGTGCTTTCGGGCGGCCGTACAACTTCTTCGACATGAAGATCTACCACGGCGCGGTGGTGTGGTGGGCGAGCGGTCACGAGCTGTACGAGTTCATCGCGCCGACCACCACCCTCGGTTTCACCTACCCGCCCTTCGCCGCCCTGATGATGCTGCCGATGGCGCGACTGCCGGTCGAGGCGTCCGGCTGGATCAACGCGGCGGGCAGCATCGCCGCCCTCGCTCTCGTGCTGGCCGCGCTGTTGCGCCCGATCGTGGACCGGCTCGGCTGGCCGCTCTGGTTCACCGTGGGCATCGCGACGTCGATGTCCGTCGCCATCGAACCGGTCCGGGAGACCCTCGGGTACGGCCAGGTCAACGTGCTGCTCTTCGGGCTGATCATGGCCGACCTGATCGGATTGCGCTGGCGGTCCCGGCGGGGCACCCACGGTCGCCCGACCGACGGCCCGTTCGTGCGCTTCCTCTACAGCGGGGCGTGGGCCGGCATGGGCATCGGCCTGGCCACCGCCGTCAAGCTGACCCCGGCGCTCTTCATCGTCTACCTGCTGATCACCCGGCAGTGGCGGACGGCGGCCACCGCCGTCGGCACCACGATCGGCGTGACGCTGGGGACGTTCGCGCTGGTCGGTACGGAGTCGCGGGCCTACTTCGGCGGCGTGCTCTTCCAGACCGAGCGGGTCGGCGCGGCCGACATGACCCCCAACCAGTCGCTGGCCGGCCTGCTCGCCCGGCTGTACGACTCGATCGAGACGCCCGGCCTGCTCTGGCTGTCGTTCTCGGTGCTGATCCTCGCGGTGGGGCTCTCCCGCGCCGCCACCGCCCGGGCCGACGGCGACGAGCTGACCGCGTTCACCCTGGTCGGGCTGACCGCCAACGTGATCAGCCCGATCTCCTGGACGCACCACCTGGTCTGGGTGATCCCGGCGATCGTCGTGCTCGCCGACGCGGCCGTACGCCGTCGCGAGGCGAGCCGGGGGCTGGCGGCCCGCGCCGGCCAGGCGTCGTCGTACGGGGGGCCGCCCGGAGTCAACGGGCTGCGCCCGCCGATCTGGTACCCGACGCTGACCGGCCTGCGGCACGCCGTCGCGGCGGCGGGGCTCTACCTGCTCTTCCTCGTCTCGCCCATCTGGCCGTACGAGCACCAACTCCCCGAGGTGTCGCACTACCAGGACGGCCTCTTCGGCGCGCTGATGGAGAACTCCCTCGCGCTGGCGCTGATCGTGCTGGTCGCCGCACTGCCCTGGCGCCCCGGCGCCGAGCCGGCCTTCTACACCGACCGCCTCTCCCGCACCCCCACCACCGCCCGCCGCTGACCGCCCCCGGCCCCGCAGCTACAGAGAAAGAGTGGCTATCCCGCGTCGGATAGCCACTCTTTCTCGGTAAGTGCGCGGATCATGAGGGGAACGGTCAGGGGCAGTTGACCCATTCCTCGGTGCCGTCGGTGAAGACCTGGCGCTTCCAGATCGGCAGGCGCGCCTTGACCTCGTCGACCAGGCGGGCGCAGGCTTCGAAGGCCGCGGCGCGGTGCGCGGTGCTGACCGCGGCGACCAGTGCCACGTCACCGATCTCCAGCCGGCCGATCCGGTGCGACACCGCCACCGCGTACACCTCGGGTTCGGCGGCGATCTCGGCGGCGACCTCGCGGAGCACGTCGGCGGCGCTCGGGTGGCCCTCGTACTCCAGCAGGGTGACCCGACGGCCGTGGTCGTGGTCGCGGACCACGCCCTGGAAGGAGACCACCGCGCCGGCCCGCCGGTCGGCGACCGCGGCCTCGTGCGCGGCGAGGTCGAGCGGCTGGTCGGTGACCGCGAGGACGGCGACCGTCGGGTCGGTGGTCACCACGAGCGCTCCCCGGGCAGCAGCGGCAGCGGTACGACCGGCACCCGCGCCCCGGCCTCGCCGGTGGTGCCCGGACGGATCACCGCGAACCCGTCGGCCCCGGCCAGCCCACGCAGCATCGCCGAGCCGACGTGGCGCAGCGGGTGGGCGGTGCCGGCGGCCCGGTCCAGCCGGACCAGGGCCAGGTGCGTGTAGTCGCCCCGACCGGGCACCGGCTCGGCGAGCGTGGCGTGCGGCAGCACCGGCATCGGTCGACCGGTCAACCCGGCCAGCAGCGGCGCGACCAGCGAGACGAGGGCGACGATCGCGGACTGCGGGTTGCCCGGCAGGCCGGCGACGAAGCGGACCCGGCCGTCGGCGCCGACGAGCCGGGCCAGCAGCATCGGGAAGCCCGGCCGGACCGCCACGGTGTTGACCACGTAGTCCGCGCCGAGCGCCTCCAGGGTGGGATGCAGGTGGTCCACCGGACCGTGCATCGTCCCGCCGGTGGTGCAGACCAGGTCGGCGTTGGTCAGCGCGGACCGCAGCGCCGCCACGTGGGCGGGGAGGGTGTCCGCCACCGGGCCGACCACGTCGGAGGAGCGCACCTGACAGCCGTACCGGCGCAGCCAGGCCGGCACGGCCGGGCCGAGCGCGTCGCGTACCCGGCCGGCGCCGGGGGGGCCGGCGGTCAGCAGCTCGTCGCCGAAGACCAGCAGCGCGGCCCGGGGCTGCCGCCGCACCGCCAGCTGGTCGTGGCCGCAGGCGGCGGCCAGGCCGATCAGCGCCGGGTCGACCGGGGTGCCGGCGGGGAGCAGTTCCTCACCCGCGTACGCCTCCTCGCCCGGCTCCCGCCACTCCGGGTGGGGCCGGGGCGTGCCGGTCACCCGTCCGTCGGCGGTACGGCTCGACTCCTCGATCCGCAGCACGGCGGTGGTGCCCTCGGGGACCATCGCGCCGGTGGCGATCTCGACGGTGGTGCCGTCGGCGGTCAGCGGGGGCGGGGTGTTGCCGGCCAGCACCCGCCCGACGACGTCCCAGGGGCCCTCACCGCGCACCGCCCAGCCGTCCACGCTCGAGGTCGGGAAGGCGGGCAGGTCGGTCCGCGTGGTCAGCGGCTCGGCGAGGGTGTGCCCGTCGGTGTCGGCCAGCGGCCGGCGGACCGCGGGAAGCGCGGCGGCGAGGCCGACCGCGTACACCCGGGAGCGGGCCTCCTCCCAACCGGCCGGCGGCGGTGCCGCCACCTGTGCCGCGGCGGCGGCGGTTTCCGTGCTCACCGGGGGGCCTCCGTTCACCGACTGCGGTGCGCGCGTCACATCCGCGCGTTCACCGGGCGAGCCTATCGCCGCGGACGCCGGACCGGGCGTCAGTGGTCGCCGCCGCGCAACTGCTCGACGGCGTGGACGAGGATCGGGCCGAGCACGGCGAGGCCGTCCCGCGCACCGCCGGTCGACCCGGGCAGGTTGACCACCAGCATCCGGCCCGCCACCCCGGCCAGCCCTCTCGACAGCGCGGAGGTGGGGACCCGGTCGCGGCTGTGCGCCCGGATCGCCTCGGCGATGCCGGGGATCTCGTAGTCGAGCAGCGCCCGGGTCACGTCGGGCGTCCGGTCGGTGGGGGTGATCCCGGTGCCGCCGCTGGTCAGGACCACGTCGATCCCGTCCGCCAGGGCGCTGCGCAACGCCTCGCCCACCGGCTCGCCGTCGGGAACCACCACCGGCTCGTCGACGGCGCAGCCCAGCTCACGCAGGCCCGTGACGAGCAGGGGGCCGCTGGTGTCGGCGTAGACACCGGCGGCGGCCCGGTTGGACGCCACCACGACCCGGGCCCGGATCACGGCCGATCCTCCGGGCGGACCCATTCGCCGGTCTTGCCGCCTTCCTTGCGGAGCACCCGCACCGCTTCGACGGAGGCGGCCGGGTCGACCGCCTTGACCATGTCGACCAGGGCCAGCCCGGCCACCGCCACGGCGGTCAGCGCCTCCATCTCCACGCCCGTCCGGTCGGCGGTCCTGGCCGTGGCGGTGATCTCGACGGTGTCCTCGGTCAGCCGCAGGTCGACGGTCACGCCGTGCAGCGCGATCGGATGGCAGAGCGGGATCAGGTCGGGGGTGCGCTTGGCGCCCATGATGCCGGCGAGCCGACCGACCGCCAGCGCGTCGCCCTTGGGCAGGCCGTCGCGGCGGAGCAGGTCGACCACCTCGGCGGTGGTGCGCAACCGGCCGGCGGCCACGGCGAGCCGGCCGGTGACCGGCTTGGCGGAGACGTCGACCATGCGGGCCGCGCCCGCCGGGTCGACGTGGGTGAGCTGCGCGGGATCGGTCACGACCGCAGCCTATCCGCCGGGTACGACCGGGAAGCACCACGAGTTCGGGAGGAGCACAGCCGGCTGCCCTGGCCGGGCTTTCCCTCACCCACCCGGCCGTCAGCGCCGCTGGGGAAACCGTGACGTGCAGGAGCATCCCGGGAAGACGCTCAACCGGTATCGGGCGCCCGCTCGGATAAGGCGATCCGTTACGTCTTCGGCGGCCCGGAACGCACGACGGAGGCTGGCGGGATAACTACACACGTTGGCGACAGCGGATGGGGGACCTCGGGCCACAACTCGTCGACCAGATCCTCTACGGTCACCAGTCGCCCGGTTCGCATGAGCAGCAGGGCAACCCAGGACGCGAATCTCCACCAGATCCTCGATCACTCCGCCCAAGTGCTCAAAGGATCACTCTACGAGATCGTGAACTGGGTGGAACGGTGTGAGTGGCACACATCCCGTTGCCCGTCCGGATGATCGGTGTACCCCTCCACGTCACCCTGCGGCAGACAGGAGATGATCCGATCCGTCGTTGGAATTGGAAGCGGGCAAGGCCAGACTGAAGATAGTTCGCAAACGGCAGTGCTAGGCCGGTGACCGGCGAGGACTCGGGTCGTCCGTTGCAGGACCGGGTACGAGGTACGCGCTCCGCATTTAGCTCGTGGACACAACGTCACAAATCATTGTGAGTTCGCTGATATCGCGCATACCGACATTCATCAGTGCAAGAGAGCGGCAACTGTCCCTTAAGCTCCCCCCATTGGTAACGAGAACAATCGCACTGGGGGTCATGATGACGTCGCACGAATGGACCTGAGCAACGTTCTGCAAGCAGGTCGAGAGCAGTAAACTTGCGGAGTGCACAACCATCGGTTACTGAATGAGGTCGATGGGTGACTCCACAACGACGGAGTGATGGGACCGATCGGCGGCTGCTGCCGCTAGTCGGTCTCGTCGTCTTTCTGGCGGCCGTGTCCACCATCGTGTCCGCCGTTCGTCTCACCAATGACGAACCCCGTGTCGGCCCCGCCACCTGGCTGGCTCTGATCTCGCTGGTCGCCGCCGGGTTCACCGTCAAGGTGCGTATCCGGATCAGAGCCAACAACCACGACATCGCGTGGACCGAGACGGCAATCGTCATCGGCCTCACCGTGGCCCCGACCTCGACCGTGGTCCTCGCCACGGGCTGCGCCCTCGTCCTGGTCACCACCCTCGCTCGAATCCCCGCCATCCGGGCCGCCTTCGGCGTCGGAAAGAACATGCTGGTGGCGACGGCGGCGGGCGCGGTGCTGCACGCGAGCGGCTGGCAGGTGGGCGAAGAGAGCGTGCTGGCCACGATCATGCCGCTGTCCGTCGCCTATCTGACCGCGGTGCTGCTGGACGAGCTGGTCGCACTGCCGGTCATCGCGATCGCCTCCGGTGAACGGGTACGGGAACTGTTCCGGGAGGACTGGGAACTCCGGCTCGCCTTTGCGGTGGGCCGACTGGTGGTGGTCCTCGGGACGTTCCTCATCCTGCGCGGCGACAGCCGCCTACTCATCGCCGTGCCACCCCTGATGCTCAGCCTCCACCTGCTGTACTCCAACCGGGTGAAGGCCCGCACCGAGCAGCAGGCCTGGCAGCGCCTCGCCCGCACCACGGACGCGCTGAACGTCGTCGACCTGGACAAGGTTCTCACCACCGCCGTCACTCAGGCCGCCGAACTCTTCTCCGCAGACGAGGTCGAGATAGAGCTGCGCGACGGCCCCCGCGCGGTTCGGGGTACCAGAGGTGGCATCGGTTACGACGGGCCCGCCGGGGACCCGAGCAGCGTCCAGGGCTCCGCCGTCTCCGCACCCTTGGAGGGGCCCGACGGCAGCGCCGACGTGGGGGTGCTGCGGCTGCGCTTCCGGGGACCGGTCCAGCTCTCCGAGCGGGAGCAGTACACGCTGCGCACCTTCGCCTCGGCGCTGTGCACCGCCGTCCGCAACGCCCAGGCGTACGCCGAGCTGGCCCGGGTGGCCGCCGAACACGCGCACGCCGCCACCCACGACGCGCTGACCGGCCTGGCCAACCGGCGGCAACTGCTGGAGCGCGGCACCGAGCAGCTCAGCACCCGGCACGCCGAGGGGGTGACCGCGCTGGTGCTGATCGACCTCAACCACTTCAAGGAGGTCAACGACACTCTCGGCCACGCCGCCGGCGACCAGGTGCTCATGCAGGTCGCCGACCGGTTACGGGCCGCCGCGCAGGCCGAGGACCTGGTGGCCCGCCTCGGCGGCGACGAGTTCGCCGTACTGCTGCGCGGGCTGCCCGCTCCGGCGGTCGCCGCGCACCGGGCGGAGGCGCTGATCGGCGCCCTGCACCAGCCGTTGGACGTGGACGGCATGCGGATCAGCGTCGAGGCCAGCGGGGGTATCGCCGTGGCCCCGGCCAGCGGCGGCATGCCGGAGCTGCTGCGCCGCGCCGACGTGGCGATGTACCAGGCCAAGCGGGCCGGTCAGCGGGTCTCCACGTACGCGCCGACCCGCGACACCGCCGACCTCGGCCGGCTCACCCTCGGCGGCGAGCTGCCCCGGGCGGTGGCCGACCACGAGTTCACCGTCAACTTCCAGCCCATCGTGGACCTGGCCAGCGGCGAGGTCACCGGCGCGGAGGCGCTGGCCCGCTGGCACCACCCGACCCACGGCATGATCGACCCACTGCGCTTCCTGGAGGCGGTGGAACGCTCCGGCCTGCTCCCCGCGTTCGCCGAGGCGATCCTCGACCAGGCGCTGCTCGCCGCCGTGAGCTGGCGAACGGCCGGCTTCGACCTGCCGGTCTCGGTCAACGTCTCCCCACGCAGTCTGCTCGACGCCCGCTTCCCCGGCGCGGTGCTGGCCCGGCTGCGCGCCCACGACCTCCCGCCCGACCGGCTGGTCCTGGAGCTGACCGAGACGCTGACGCTGAGCCAGCTCGACGTGGTCGACCGGGTGCTCAGCCGGCTGCGCGACTCCGGCGTCCGGCTGTCGCTGGACGACTTCGGCACCGGCTACTCCTCGCTCTCCCTGCTCTCCCGCATCCCGGTGCACGAGCTGAAGATCGACCGCAGCTTCGTCACCGCGATGGAAGGCTCGGCGGAGGCCGCGGCCGTCATCCGCTCGACCCTCGACCTCGGCCGCAGCCTCGACCTCACCGTCGTCGCCGAGGGAGTGGAGAGCGAGCCGCAGCGCCGGGCGCTCTGGGAGCTGGGCTGCGCCGCCGGCCAGGGCCACCTCTTCGCCCGTCCGCTGCCGTCCGGCAGCCTCCTCGCCGCCCTGCAACGCGGCTCGGGCGGCCGACCCGGCACCCTCGTCCCGCCGCTGCACGACACCGGCGCGGTCATCCGCCTCACCCCCGGCCGCCGCCAGCCCGGCCGGAGCCGCCCGGCGGGTCTGCCACACTTGCCGGCGTGACCGCCGCCTCCCGCACCTGGCGCGCCCTGGACTCCACCGCCGGCGGCCTCGCCCTCGACCTCGGCCTCTACGCGGTCTCCGCCGCCTTCGCCGCGGTCACCGCCGCCACCTCCACCCTGGCACCGCACCGGGCCTGGGGGAGCGTCGCCGCCGTCAGCTACCTGATCGCCGCGCTGCTGGTCGCCGGCCAGCTCCTGCTCCGAGGCCGCCGCCCCGAGCTGGCCGGGATGCCGGCGCGCTCGGCGATCACCGCGCTGGCCTGGGCGACCACCGCCCTGCTGCCGCTGGTGATCCAGAGCGTCCAGCGGGCGTCGGGGCGTACCGACCGGGCGCAGGAGGAGGTGGTGGTCGTCGAGCGCGCCGGCATCCGGCTCGCCGAGCACGGCACCCCCTACCTGGGGCCCGACGCGATCGCCGCGCTCCCCGCCGACGAACGGCTGCTCGGCTACACGCCGTACCAGCCGGGAATGGCGCTGTTCGGGCTGCCCCGGGCCGGCGTGGACGCCTGGTGGACCGACTCCCGGGTGTGGTTCGCGCTGGTCACCGCGCTGGCGCTGGCCGTCGCGGTGGTCGCGCTGTGCGCCGCCGGCCGCCCCTCGGCCGACCGCCCCGATCCGGCGACGGTGCTGCGCGGCGTACAGGCCGCGACCGTGCTGCCGATCTGCGCGCTCACCCTCGCCACCGGCGGCGACGACCTGCCCGTACTCGCGCTCTGCCTGCTGGCGCTGGCGTGCGCCGCCGCCGGCCGGCCCGGCGCGGCCGGCGTGGCGGTCGGGCTCGCCGGCGCGTTGAAGCTCTTCGCCTGGCCGGTCGCCCTGGTCCTGATCTTCTGGGGCGCCACCCGGCGGGCCGGGCTCCGCGTTGCCGTCGGCGCGCTCGGCCTGCCGGCGCTCGCCCTGGTGCCGGCGGTGCTGGTCGACCGGGACGCGCTGGTGGAGAACGTGCTGCGGTTCCCGCTCGGCCACGGGCAGGTGACCAGCCCTGCCCAGTCCCCCTTCCCCGGACACCTGATCGCGACCGGGCTGCCCGGTGGCCGGGTGATCGCCGCGACGCTGCTCGTCGCCGCCGGCGTGGCGATCGCCGTCCGACTGCTGCGCCACCCGCCCGGCACCGCCACCGCCACCGCGCTGATCTGCGGATACGGCCTGCTGACGGCGATCCTGCTGATGCCCACCACCCGCTTCGGCTACCTGCTCTACCCGCTCGCCCTGCTCGTCTGGGCACCCGCATTGGCCGGACAGCCGACCACCGTTTCGCCGGAGTCGCCGACACCGGCCCTCCCCAGGGCGTAGACCTGAGGACATGAGCAGCACCTACCGCGATCGTGAGGATGCCGGCCGACAGCTCGCCGAACGGCTGACCGGCCTGGTCGGAGAACCCGACGTCATCGTGCTGGGGCTGGTCCGGGGCGGCGTGCCGGTGGCCCGGGTGATCGCCGACCGGCTCGGCGCGCCCCTGGACGTCCTGGTGGTCCGCAAGCTCGGCATGCCCTGGGCGCCCGAGGTCGCCTTCGGCGCACTCGGCCCCGGCGGGGTCCGGGTGCTCAACGACGTCGTCGCCGCCCGGCTCGGCCCCGACGACGTCGCCGACGTGCAGCGCCGGGAACAGGCCGAACTGGAACGCCGGGAGGCCCGCTACCGGGCCGGCCGGCCACCGCTGGACCTCACCGGCCGGACCGCCGTGATCGTCGACGACGGGCTGGCCACCGGCGCGACCGCCCGGGCCGCCGTGCAGGTCGCCCGCCACCTCGGCGCCCGCCGGGTCGTCGTCGCGGTGCCGGTCGGCTCCCAGGAGGCGTACGAGATGCTGGCCGCCGAGGCCGACCAGGTGATCTGCGCCCAGCGCCCGCCGGAGTTCGGCGCCGTCGGCGCCTACTACGAGGACTTCCACGAGGTCTCCGACGACGAGGTCAACGAGGCGCTGATCGCCACCGCCTGAACCTCGCGTCGACCGGGTACGGTCGAGCGATGCAGCTCACCTGTCCCAAGTGTCACGGAGACATGCGCCAGTACGAGCGCAGCGGAGTCGTCATCGACCAGTGCACCGAGTGCCGGGGGATCTTCCTCGACCGCGGTGAACTCGAGAAACTGTTCGAGGCCGAGGCGAACTGGAACCAGCAGCACGCCGCCCCGGCGCCCGGGCAGCCCACGGGCCACGGCCCCGCCCAGCCCGGCCACGTCGCCGGCGGGTACGCCCCGCCTCCGCCGCCGCCCCCGCACCAGCCGGGCTACCCCGCGGTGCCGCCCCCGCCGCCGCACGCGCCGGCCTACCCGCCGCAGCCGGCGTACGGCCACAGCGGGCACCAGCAGCAGCACCACGGCTACCACGGGCACTACAAGCGCAAGAAGCACAAGAGCTTCCTCGACGAGATGTTCGGCTGACCGCCACCGGGGCCGGGGCACCCGCCCCGGCCCTTCCGCCCTGCCGATCCGGGCGACCCGTGGCAGGCTCCCCCTCATGAGGTCGATCGCGCAGCACGAGGCGCTCGCTCAGGCGTACGAGGGGATCACCGCCGTGGTCGCCGGGCGGGACGACGCCGACCTGCAACGACCCACCCGCTGCCGGGGCTGGCTCGTCGCCGACCTGCTCTTCCACGTGCTCTGCGACGCCCAGCGCGCCCTGGTCGCCCTGGCCAGCCCCGCCGACGGGCCGCCCGACGTGGACGACGTCAGCTACTGGCGTTCCTTCCCGCCCGGCGGGGACGGCGACGACGCCGCCCGACACGCCTGGTGGGCCCGCCGTTCCGCCGCCGCCTTCGACCGCCCCAGCGGAGTGGTCCGGCTCTGGTCCGACACCGCCCCCGCCGCCGTGCGCGCCGCCACCGCCGCCGACCCGGCCGGCTGCGTCAGCACGCAGGGGCACGTCCTGCGCGTACCCGACTTCCTGGCCACGCTGACCACCGAGGCCGTCATCCATCACCTGGACCTGGTGCTCGATCTGCCCGACGCGCCGTCGCCCGGGCCGCTCGCCTGCCGCGTCGCGGTGACCACGGTGGACGGGCTGCTCAGCGACGACGCGGTCCGCCCGAGCGACTGGGACGACGCCACGTACCTGCTCAAGGCCGCCGGCCGCGAGCCGCTCACCGACCGGGACCGCGCTGCGCTGGGCGAGGCCGCCGGCTGGTTCCCGCTGCTCGGCTGAACGCGGCGACGGTCAGACGATCGCCATGTCGACGAAGCGGGAGAGGTGCAGCTGGGCGGCGACGGTGATGCTGTCGGTGGGCCCGTTTCTGTGCTTGGCGACAATAAAGTCCGCTTCCCCGGCGCGGGGCGACTCCTTGTCGTAGTAGTCGTCGCGGTGCAGCAGGATGACGACGTCGGCATCCTGCTCGATCGAGTTGTGGGTGGCGATGCCGTTGGCGATGAAGTTATGGGTCCCGAGCACGGTCGCGTCGAAGACGTCCTGCTGCCCTAGGGACTCGATCGAGACGACCTCGTCCCAGAAGATGTCGTTGGTAGCGTGCAGATCGAGGTCGGCGGCATCCAGGACGGCGGCGATCTTGGCGAGCCTCGACCGGCTCGGTGCGCGCTTCCACAGCGTGCTTCCACAGAACTGGGTGCCGAGGGCCTTCGCGAAATCGCGGTGACTCATGCCCTGCTCAACCAGGATCTCGCGAACCCTGGTCCACACCTCGGTCGGCACGGTGTCGACGTTCGTGTTGCTCTCCATCGACTCCAGCGAGGCGAGCAGCTGCACACAATTGTGAGCCCGCTCACCGTGCACTCCGATCTCGCGGAGGAACCGCAGCTGGTCGTCCCGCCCCGAGATGTCGAGGGTGTATTGAGGCCGATGACGCGCCACGGGCACCACCTTGAGCCGAGCCGTGATGCCGTACCGGAGCAACAGACGGGAGACGTCCTCGAGCATCCGACGACTGGTCGAGGAGTAGTAGACCCGACCACCCTGGCCCGACTTGTTCAGACAGACCGAGCAGTCAGTCGCCCACAGGTGCCGGAGGAAGAGGGTCACCTGTTCCTTGGGCAGGCTGAAGAGCGACTGGGGGAGGAACTTCTCATGCGACCTCAGGCCGAACAGGCCGAGGCCGTCCAGCCACTCGGCGATCGGATTACGCCGACCGCGAGCCAGCCGGTAGGGGGCGGGCAGCCGGAGCGTGGTGACCCGGGCGGCCGCGTAGTCGTCGCGAACGGCGGTGATACCGAAGTGCTTTGCGGCCTCCGCGACAGCCTGCAGGTTCTCCTCGTCCCGACTGGCGTAACGGATCGGCTGACGTCGCACGAATGAGCCGTCGCCGAGCAGGTGCGCCAGCAGCACCACCTCGGCCTCAACCCAGGGCCGGATGGCCAGGGGCGGCGGCACGTGCCTGGGCGTGGCGAGACGGGCTCCCGGCGTCAGCTCACCCAGCGGCATCCAACCCGCGAAGGTCAGGAAGGGATGGTTGGCTGTCGCGTCGATCCGCTTTCCGGAGGCCAGGGTCAGGCGGAAGACTTCCCGGTTGCCACTGGGGAAGACGTGGGTCATCGTGCGCGGGGCGTATCGGAGGTTCTCGTCGAGCGCCCAGACCGGAATCTCCCTCGCCCCCGCCTCCAGCAGCTCACCCAGCGTGACTTCGGAGTTGTTGTCGGCGCGGATGAGCCTGGTGTCGGCGGTGAGGCAGCCCGACTCACGCAGGTCGGACAGCTGGGGCCGCTTGTCGGTGCGCTGTTCCGGGCCACGGTTCAGCTGGCTCACCGCGATCACCGGGCACTCGACCTCCTTGGCCAGCAGCTTCAGGCCACGGGAGAGGTCCGCGACCTCCTGCTGGCGGCTCTCGGTCCGCTTCGGTGAGGTCATCAGCTGGAGATAGTCGACCACGATCATCTTGAGGTCGTGCTTCTGCTTGAGCCGGCGCGCCTTCGCCCGGATCTCCATCAGGTTCATGCTCGGCGTGTCGTCGACGAAGAGCGGGGCCTCGCTGATCTCGCCCATGCAGCGGGCCAGCTTGGTCCAGTCGTCGTCGGAGAGTTGGCCGCTGCGCAGCACGTGCAGCGGGACCCGCGCCTCGGCCGAGAGCAGTCGCATGACGATCTCGACCTTGCTCATTTCCAGCGAGAAGATCGCCGCCGCCTGGTTGGCGCGGATGGCCGCGTTTCGGGCGAAGTCCATGCTGGCGGTGCTGTTGTGCGTCGGGATCATCGCCCGGCCCGCCAGGTAGAGATGTTCCGGGTTGTCCACGGTCACGCAGCGGACCGGCACGCTGGGCACCGGCCGGACGTCCACGATGTAACGGGAGGTGGTCCGGACATCCGACGACGTCCGGCGTCGTGCGGCGTGGGCGGACCGCTTCCGCTCCAACCGGAAGACCGTGTCGGGCGTGGAGAAGTTCAGCGTGTACCCGATGGACGACGCGGGGCTGCGGCCGCGTACCGGCTTCTCGTTGACCGTGCAGCGGTATCCGAGGCTCACGATCAGCTCGCGGACGCCCTCCGCCAGCCGCTTCGAGGTCGAGGTGTACTGCAGGTTGCCGCTGGGGGCGACCGTCCCGTCGGTGTCCATCAGGCCGGCGAGCAGGGCGCGTCGCTGGGCCTCCGACGCCCGCAGGTACTCCTGCGGGATGTGCTTCTCCGGCGACACCCCGAGAGCCCCGAGCAGCGCGCGGAACGATCCGTGCCGCCCGTGGCACTCGGCGCACCGCCGCGTCGACGGATTCTCCCGCAGCGCCCGAGTGGACGAGCCGCAGTCGACGCAGCGCCGGTCGGCCGGAGCGGGCACCTCAGGGAGCACGATGGTGTAAACCAGCGGGCCGCTCGGGCGCACGACGAACCCGTCCCGCACGACGTGCTCGACCAGCTCCGGATCGGCGGTGGTGAAGCGGCTCGCGTCGGAGTGCCCGTCCCCCAGCCAGACCCCGAGCGTGTACGGCGGGATCGGCAGCTCCCGCTCCGGCAGCTGCAACGGAGCGGCGTTCTCGACGGCGTGGTTGAGCCGGCCGTCCCCACCGGTACGCAACGTCGCCGCGATCTCGGCGGTGGTGACGACACCGTCGTGCCGGACCCGGGCACCGGCGTTGACCGGGCGTTCGGCGCGCTCCCGCGGCCCGGTCAGGAGCGGGCCGGCGGGGTAGCCCGGCGCCGTCCAGTTCCGGGTGTTGCCCGCCCGGGTGACCGGTCGGCTGACCCGGCCGTTCGCGCCGACCTCATGCGCGACGGTGTGCAGCACGTTCTTGAACTCGGGACCGACCAGTTCGAGGGTCTGCGCGAGGGTGACCAGTCGCCGAGGCTGGGCACCGGCGGCCGCCTCCGCCGCCCGGACCTTCGCCAGGGACGACTGCGGCCAGTGCGACCGGAGTCGCGACTGGGGCTGACGGCGGCTGGCCCGGGTGGTGGTCTTCCACAGGTGCTCGGCGTCGGCCACGATGACGCTGCCGTCGGAGAACTCGACCTCGTAACAGGGACGGTCGTACCGGACGTCGAAGGCGGCGGTGATCGTCGTCGGCCGCCCGTCGGCGGCGACCAACTGATCGCCGACCTGGACCTCGCCCATGGTGGTCCAGCCGTCCGGGGTCGGCAGCGGGGTGTCCAGGGCGAGCGCCTTGCCCAGACCGGGCCGGCCGGCCACGATGATGAGCTGCCCCGGGTGCAGGCCGTTGAGCAGCCGGTCCAGGTCGGTGAAGCCGGTCGGCACGCCGGTCATCACCCCGCCCTGCGCCCCGACCGCCTCGATCTCGTCGAGCGTCGGCTGGAGCATGTCGGCCAGCACCGCGAAGTCCTCGCTGACCCGGCGCTCGGTCACCTCGTAGACGGCCTGCTGGGCGAGGTCGACGATGTCGTCGACGTCCCGG
This sequence comes from Micromonospora sp. CPCC 206171, assembly GCF_036906755.1. Classification (NCBI taxonomy): domain Bacteria; kingdom Bacillati; phylum Actinomycetota; class Actinomycetes; order Micromonosporales; family Micromonosporaceae; genus Micromonospora; species Micromonospora sp. CPCC 206171. Next base: position 97,719 of record NZ_JBAKHT010000004.1, read on the forward strand.
CTGCCGCCGTTGGCGGTGCCGTAGCCGAGCTGCACGATGCGGGTGCCGGCCTCGACCAGCCGGCGCAGCACCGCCCGCTCGCCGACGATCCGGGCGTAGTACGCCGCGTTGGCGGCGGTGGGCACGCTGGCGATGAGGGTGTGCAGGTAGGGCGCGCCGCCCACCCGGGCCAGGTCACCGGAGTCGGCCAGGGCCGCCGCGACGGTGATCGGGTCGGCCGGCTCGCCCCGGCCGTAGATGTCGAGGATCGCGTCGAAGATGGTGGCGTGCACCGGCCGGTAGAAGTCGTTCGTCTTGAGGATCTCGACGACGTCGGCGATGGCGTCCTTGGACAGCAGCATGCCGCCGAGGACGCACTGCTCCGCGGCGACGTCCTGGGGTGGGGTCTTGTCGAACTGCCCGTCGCGCTGCGCGGGGGCGGGCGGCTGCCCGCCAGCCCGGGGCTCCGCCCGCATGTCGTCGGTGACCGACACGGATCCCCCTCCACTGCGTCGGGTCGATACCAGCTCTACCGGCCGGGTGCGACAACTTCCGATCGACCCGGCCGGTCGATCGGGGGCGATCGCGCGACCGGTCGGTGCCCCACGATACGGAACCCGAGGTCAGACCCCAACCAGGCCGGTGGACGAGCCTCGGGACAACCTGTGGATGGAGTGGACGAGCGTGTGCGCAGCGTGTGCACAGGTTGTGGAAAACCGGTGGGGAATTCTGGGCCGGTCGGCTCTGACCTGCGGAAACATCATCCCCACCCTGTGGACGGGTATTTTCCGGTAAGGCTTTGGGTTCGGATTTCCCGTACTATCTGCTGGGAACGGCTACACCTGGACAGCGGATTGCGCTTTCGGTTGAGAAGGGTCACGCTCCGGCCGTGAGTTACCGGGACTGGGAGCGCGGGGAGGGCAGCCCGCGCGAGCGTCAGCCGGTCGCCCCGTGGGACGACTTCGGTGAGGCTGTCCCGGCCGATCCATACCGGTCCGCGGCCGAGGGCTACCGCACCCCCAGCCGACGGCGGGCCGCCGAACGCGGTCAGCAGGAGCCGGTCGACGCCTACCTGCCGCGTTGGGCCGTGGAGTCGGGCATCGCGCACGCCGACGGCCGGGGCCGGCACGCCGCGCCGGACGACGACGAGTACGACGACCGTCCGATCTCCGGGGGCGGGCGGCGCAGCGAGCGCAGCTGGGGCGAGCCCCGGGCGATCGGCGCCACGGCCGAGTCCGACCACACTCGGGAGTGGACCTTCGACCGTCCGCAGGACCAGGGGTACGTCGGCAGCCGGCGCGCCGACTCCGTGGAGGACGAGCCGGTATCCGGGGCCGTGCCGACGCCCCGGCCACGTCGATCGGCGTCGCGCCGTCCCCAGGTGATCTGGTCGGGTGTCGAGGAGTCCGACGAGGAGTCGGGCGCGGCCGCGCGGGAGGTGGAGCGGCCGACCCGGCGCAGCCGGCGTGCCTCGGCCGACGCCTGGTCCCGCCCGGCCGTCGACCCGTGGAGCCGTACCGAGCCGGTGGTGGAGCCGGAACCGGAATACCGGCCGGCGGTGGACCCGTGGGACGCCTCCGGGGTGCACGCCTGGCAGCGCTCGGGCCCCGAGGACCGCTGGGGCGCCGCCGGTGGGGCCGCCCGGTGGGATCAGGGCGACAGCACCGGCCAGTGGGACCGGTTCACCGACACCGGCCAGTGGGACCGTGGCGACCTGGCCCGACGGGACCGGTACGAGGAGCCGAGCCGGTGGGAGGACCGCACCGACGTCAGCCGCTGGGACCGTACCGAGCCACCCCGGTCGGCGGAGCCGGTGACCGGTGAGGGTTGGTCGTGGCCGGAGCAGCCGGACGGGTTCTGGTCGGGCACGCGGCTGGCCGGGGACGATCCGCGGTGGATGGACCCGCCCTCGTCGGCGCCCCGGTCGCCGGCGATCGCCTACACCGCGCCGCGACCGCGCCCGTCTCCCCGCCGTCGGGTGGAGCCGGCCGCGCCGGTCGCCGCCCCGTCGTGGCGTGACCGGATCGATTCGGTCGGTGGCGGGGTGTGGAACCGCCGCCTGGAGGACGACCTGCTGGACCCGGATCCGGGTGGTCCGCTGCGTCCGCTGCTCTACACCGCCGCCTGCTATCTGGTGCCGGCGGCGCTGGTCTTCGGGTGGCTGCTGACCCTAAACGGCCAGGCGCCGGCGGGGTGCGTGACGGACATCAGCGGCGGCGGCTGCGATTCGCCGCGGGCGCACGCCTTCGCGTCGTTGGTGGCCGGGGCGCCGCGCTTCGGACTGGCGCTGGTGAGCAGCCTCGTCGTCGCCGGGCTGTTGCGCCGGGTGGGCACGACCTGGCGGTCGGCGACGGTGGCGTTGGCCGCCGCTGTGGTCGGCGGGGGCCTGTCCACCGTCATGATCAGCGCGGTGACCGGCCAGCCGATCGGCTGAGCCCGCCGCCCGCCGCTACGAGAACATGCGAAAGGGCCCGCACCGGAGTCCGGTGCGGGCCCTTTCGTCGTGCGGTGGGTGTCAGCCCTGAACGACGTTGAGGTCGAACTTGGCGGACACCTCGGGGTGCAGCTTGATCCGCACCGGGTAGGAGCCGGTCGACTTGATGTGACCGGGCAGCTCCAGCCGACGGCGGTCGAGGGCCGGGCCGCCGGCCGCCTTGACGGCGTCGACGATCTCGGCCGGGGTGACCGAGCCGAAGAGCCGGCCACCGTCACCGGCGCGGGCCTTCAGGGTGACCTTCAGACCTTCGAGCTGGTCCTTGACCTCGTTGGCGTGGCCCAGGTCGCGGATCTCGCGGGCCGAGCGGGCCCGCTTGATGACCGTGACCTGCTTCTCCGCACCCTTGGTCCAGCTGATCGCGAAGCCCTGCGGCAGCAGGTAGTTACGGCCGTAGCCGTTCTTGACCTCGACGATGTCGCCGGGGGCACCGAGACCGGAAACTTCCTGGGTCAGGATGATCTTCATGTCGGTGCCTCCTCTCAGCGGGCCGTGGCGGTGTACGGCAGGAGCGCCATCTCACGGGCGTTCTTGACCGCACGGGCGATCTGCCGCTGCTGCTGCGAGGTCACGCCGGTCACCCGCCGAGCGCGGATCTTGCCGCGGTCGGAGATGAACTTGCGCAGCAGCGCGGTGTCCTTGTAGTCGATGTAGGTGATCCCGTCCTTGTCGAGCGGGTTCACCTTCTTCTTCGGCTTGCGAAGTGCCGCAGCCTTGGCCATTGCTCGTGCTCCTGGTTTGCGATCGCGGGCGCTCGGCGCCATTAGAACGGGGGCTCCTCGTCGAAGTTTCCGCCGCCCGAACCGGAGCGCGACGGAGACGGCGCGGCCGAAGCCCAGGGGTCGTCGAAGTTGCCTCCGCCGCCACCCTGGCCACCACCGCCACCAGAACCGAAGCCACCGCCGCCGCCACCCGAGCGCGACATCTTCTGCACCTTCGCCGTGGCGTAGCGCAGCGACGGGCCGATCTCGTCGACCTCGAGCTCGATGACGGTGCGCTTCTCACCCTCGCGGGTCTCGTACGACCGCTGACGCAGCCGACCCGAGACGATCACGCGGGCGCCCCGCTGGAGCGACTCGGCGACGTGCTCCGCCGCCTGCCGCCACACGGTGCAGGCCAGGAAGAGCGGCTCGCCGTCCTTCCACTCGCCGGAGGCCTTGTCCATGAACCGGGGCGTCGAAGCGACCCGGAACTTGGCGACCGCCGCACCGGACGGGGTGAACCGCAACTCGGGGTCATCGGTCAGGTTGCCGATGACCGTGATGGTGGTGTCTCCTGCCATGACCATCTCCTCGCGCACTCATCGTTCTGCCGTACAGGCTCTCAGAGCCGTGCGACAGTGGCGATGAGGCTGATCCGGGCGAACCGGGATTTGAATGCTTAGCGCATCTCCGGCCGGATGACCTTGGTGCGCAGCACGGACTCGTTGAGCCGCAGCTGACGGTCCAGCTCGGCCACCGCCTCCGGCGTCGCCTGCAGGTCGATGACGGCGTAGATGCCTTCGGCCTTCTTGTTGATCTCGTACGCGAGGCGCCGGCGGCCCCACACGTCGGTCTTCTCCACCGAGCCACCCGCGGTCCGAATCACGTTCAGGTACGTGTCGAGCGACGGGGCGACGGTGCGCTCCTCGAGGCTGGGGTCGAGGATCACCATGACTTCGTAATGACGCAAGACGTGCTCACCTCCTGTGGGCTATGCGGCCACGGTCCTTCCGTGGCAGGAGGTCGTGCGTCGCTGCCCGCTCCGGGGTCGGGGGAACCCGGCCGGACGCGGACAACCGCACCAGGATACCCGGTCCGGACGATCATGCCCGGGCAGGTCGGACCAGCCGGCCGGGCGCGGTGACAGGGGCCCGCCCCGATGCCCGAAGGCCGGTGGCGGACCCCTGTCCACATGGACCGCGGGGCGTCCCATCCGCATTCCTTGGGTGGGACCTGGGGAGGAACGACCACACCGATGAGGTTGGATCGAGGACGCCCCGCGGAGCTCTTTCCTGTTGTTATCCGACCGTACAACGGCTCTCGTCACTAGTTGGTGGAAATACCACTATTAGTCCGAGCTTCCTGTCGGTGGTCGGTGGACCGGGTCGGGCGGGTCCCGCCCCCGACGTGCCGGGCCGCACGACGGGGGTGACCCCGCACCGGGATCGACCGCGATGCCCCTGGCCCTACGGGCCGGAAGAGCCCGGCATCGATCCCACCCGAGTCAACGAACGCCCGGCCCGACGGTGACGCGAGCGGGCCGCATCCGGTGCCCCGACTCCCCGCCTCCGTCACCCCGGGCGTCGGGGATGCGACGTAGGCTCGCCTGCATGCGTATCGGAGCCCACGTCGACCAGGCCGACCCGTTGGCGGAGGCGGCCGCCCGTTCCGCCGAGGCGGTGCAGTTCTTCCTCTCCGACCCGCAGGGTTGGAAGGCCCCGAAACCCCGCGAGGACGCGGCCCGCCTGCGCGCCGCCGAGGTGGACCTCTACGTCCACGCCCCGTACGTGATCAACGTGGCCACCCTGAACAACCGGATCCGGATTCCCAGCCGCAAGCTGCTGCTCGGGCACGCGGCCGCGGCGGCGGAGATCGGCGCCAAGGGGCTGATCGTGCACGGCGGGCACGTCAACGCCGGCGACGACCTCGCCGTCGGCTTCGACAACTGGCGCAAGACCTTCGCGTACGCGGCGGACTCCGGCGGCTTCCCGGTGCCGGTGCTGATCGAGAACACCGCCGGCGGTGACAACGCCTGCGCCCGGCGGCTCGACGCGCTGGCCCGGCTCTGGGACGCCGTCGGCGACCACGAGGTCGGCTTCTGCCTGGACACCTGCCACGCGTACGCGGGCGGCGAGGAACTGCTCGACCTGGTCGACCGGGTCAAGGCGATCACCGGTCGGATCGACCTGGTCCACGCCAACAACTCCAAGGGCGCTTTCAACTCCGGGCAGGACCGGCACGACAACCTCGACGGCGGCACCATCGACCCGGACCTGGTGGTCGCGGTGATCCGCGCCGCCGGCGCGCCGGTGATCGTGGAGACGCCCGGCGGGGCCAAGGGTCAGGGGGCGGACATCGCCTTCCTGCGGGACAAGCTCGGCACGGGGGCCTGACCCGGATGACCACGAACGCGACCGGCGGCGCCCAGCCGACCGGGCAGACCGACCGGCCCGACGAGCAGGGCAACACGCCCGCGGGCACCACCGGACAGGACGCCGCCCCCGACACGACGGCCACCACGAAGAGCTCGGGAACGGACGACGCCACCGACGCGAAGAAGTCCACGACCACGGACACCGCGAAGGCCACCACCGGCAACGACGGAAAAGACGGCGCCGCCGGCGCCACAGCCGCGACCACGGACACCGCCGGGGCCACCACCGGCGACACCGGAAGAGCCGGCACCACCGACGCCAGAGCCGCGGACACCGCGAAGGCCACCGTCGGCGAGACCGGGAAGCACGACGCCCCCGACGCCAGGGCCGGGAGCGACGGCGACGAGAAGAAGGACCGCGAGGGAGAGCCGCGGGACCGCTGGTCGGCGTTCGCTCCGGCGCCCGACCCGGTGCCGGGGCGTCCCCGCCGCGCGGCGCGCGTCGTCGGTCGGCTCCTGGCCCACGAGTGGACGCTGGCCACCCTGGCCGCGCTGGCGCTCGCCGTCGGCATGACCTGGCCGACGCTGCGCTACCCGCTCTACACGCTGCCGCAGGACTACTGGGACCCGAGCCTGCAGGCCTGGCAGATGGCCTGGTCGGGGCACGCCCTGCGGACCGAGCCGGGCCAGTTGTTCCACTCCAACACGTTCTTCCCGGAGCAGTGGAGCTTCGCCTTCTCCGACATGCTGCTCGGCTACGCCCCGGCCGGCATGATCGGCACCGGCCCCGAGGCGGCCGTGCTCCGCTACAACATCATGTTCGTGCTGGCTCACGCGCTGGCCACGCTCGGGGCGTACGCGCTGGCCCGGCAGCTGGGAGCGGGCCGCGCGGGGGCCGCGGTGGCCGGGGTCAGCTACACGTACGCGCCGTGGCTGCTCGCCCAGGCGGGGCATCTGCACATCGTCTCCAACGGCGGTATCCCGCTGGCGCTGGCCATGCTGGCCCGGGGTCACGGCTGGTCGCTGCGGTACGGCTACCGCCCGGAACGGCGGCACGAGGGCTGGACGTACACCGGCTGGCTGGTGGCGGCCTGGCAGCTCAGCCTGGGCTTCGGGATCGGCCTGCCGTTCGGGTACGTCCTGGCCGGCATCGTGCTGGTCGCGGCCACGACCTGGTTCCTGCGGCGCTGGGTGGTCCGGCCGGTGAAGCGTCCGTTCGGCACCCGACTGCTCGTCGCGGACCTGGTCGGCGGGCTGATCTTCGCCGGCGTGGGCGCGCTGCTGGCCATCCCGTACTTCAAGGTCGCGGAGCTGCACCCCAACGCGGCGCGCACGCTCGGCGACATCGGGGTCTACTCGCCGCCGGCGCTGGGCTTCTTCACCGCCCCGGCGGAGTCCCGGGTCTGGGGCGAGCTGCACGAGGCGGCGCGCGCGACGCTGCCCTGGCACCCCGAGATGACGCTGCTGCCCGGCTTCGTGCTCTACGCGCTGGCCGCGGGGGGCCTGTTCTTTTCGGTCTGGAAGGTGCGGCAGCGGCTGCTGCTGCTCGCCGGGGTGCTGGTCACCATGGTGCTGGCCATGGGCACCCGGTTCTTCGACGGCACCTTCACCTACGGCCTGCTCTTCGAGCACCTCCCGGGCTGGAACGGGCTGCGCACCCCGGGCCGGATGATGCTCTGGACGACGCTGCTGCTCGGCGTGCTCGCGGCCGGCGCGGTGAGCGCCTTCGCCGACCGGGTCGGCGAGATCGCCGCCGAGCGGGGCCCCTACCGGCCGTCGCCGTGGCTGCGGGTGGCCGTGGTGGTTCCGGTGCTGCTGGTCCTGGCGGAGGGGTTGAACGTCACTCCGCACCCGGTGGTCCCGGAGCAGCCGGTGGCGATGCGGACCGTGGACGGCCCGATGCTGGTGCTGCCGAGCAGCCAGAACCTCGACCAGCCGGTGATGCTCTGGTCCACCAGCACCTTCCCGGACCTGGTCAACGGCGGCAGTGGCTTCACCCCCACCCAGCTCGACGACGTGCGCCGGGTGACGCTGGCCTTCCCCGACCAGACCAGCGTCGACTACCTGCGCACGCTCGGCGTCCGCAACGTGGTGCTGCTGCGCGACCAGATCGTCGGCACCCCGTGGGAGGTCACCGTCAACGCGCCGGTCGACCAGCTCGGCATCACCCGCGAGGAGGTCGGCGACGCCGTGGTGTTCCGTCTCTGAGCGCGGCACGGGGTGGGTGTTGCGGGGGAGCCCGACCGACTCCGGGCGGTCAGGCTTGATCCCTGCGCCGGGGGCTCCCCCGCAAAACCTGACTAGCCGAGGCCGTCTTGGACTTGCGCGTCGTCAGGTGGGGACGGTGGTCGAAAGAGGCTGCGGAGAGCGGGCGGCGGTGTGGCGGTCGGCCAGCCAGGGGGTGTCGGGGGCGCCGTCGAGGACGCCGCCGTCCGGGTCGTCGGCGTAGGTGCGCCGCACCGCGTCGCGTTCCGGGTGCAGGATGTCCCGGATCACCAGCACGCAGAGCAGCACGACCGTGCCCAGCCGGAGCGTCGAGGCCAGCACGAACACGCCCTCGGGGAAGACCGGCCGGCTGGTCGCCGCGCCGAGCAGCTCGCCGTAGAAGGCGGCGAAGTAGCAGACCTCGGCGAGCTGCCAGGCGAGGAAGGCGCCCCAGCGGGGGCGGGCCAGTACCGCCAGCGGCAGCAGCCAGAGCACGAACTGCTGCGACCAGACCTTGCTGAAGATCAGGAACGCGGCGACCACCAGGAAGGCGAGCTGGGCCAGCCGGGGCCGGCGGGGGGCCAGCAGCGCCAGCGCGGCCACGCCGAGGCAGGCCAGGATGAACAGGGCGTACGACAGGGTGTTGAGCGTCGGGATGTGCGCGTTCAACCACTGGAACGGCCCCTGGTCGCCGGCCACACCGGTGTTCACCTTGCCGTCGAAGTACCGCCCGATATACCAGAGCGTGCCCCAGTCGATGGGCCGGGTGTCGTTCAGTTCGAAGAAGCGGTACCAGTTCTCCCGGTAGGGAATCGCCACCGGCAGGTTGACCGCCAGCAGCACCACCACCGCGGTGCCGATGGCGGTCAGCGCGGCGCGCACCCGGGCGGCCCGCAACGCGAGCAGCAGGATGGGCCAGAACAGGAACAGCGGCCACAGTTTGGCGGCGCCGCCGAGGCCGAGCAGCAGCCCGGCGAGCGCGGGTCGGCGGCGGGCCCACGCGGCCAGGCCGAAGGCGGCCAGCCCGATGGCGAGGAAGTCCCAGTTGACCGTGGCGGTGAGCAGCAGCGCCGGGGCCAGCGCGAAGAGCGCGGCGTCCCAGGGTCGTCGGCGGCGCAGGGCGAGGATCACCGCGACGGTGGCGACGGCCAGCGCGCTGAGCGTCAGCGCGTTGAGGTTGTAGAACCACTGGCCCTGGTTGAGCTGCGGGTCGTCGGCGCCGAGGCTGTGCACCGGCAGGCCGAGCGCGCCCATGAAGTAGCCGGTGAGCACGGGGTACTCGACCGGGTGGTCCCGGTAGGGGACCTTGCCCTCGTTGAGTCCCTCGGCGTAGTAGAGGGCGAGCACGTCGGTGTAGCAGAGCCGGGTGTACTGCACGTTGTTCTGCCAGGCGCCGTCCTGGCAGGGCGACTTCTGCACCCAGTGCAACGCCAGGGTGAGGCAGGCCAGCGCGAGGACGATCCGCGCGGCGGTCCAGAAGTGCCCTTCCCGGCCGGCGGGCCGGTCCAGCGCGACCGCGTGGTCGCCGAGCGGACCGCCGATCAGCTCGGAGGCGCCTCGGACGAAACCGTCCGACCGGGACGGGTGGTCGCTGGTCCCGGCGTCGTCGAGGCCGGCCGTCGACTGGGTGCTCATGGAGAGGCATCCTGCCGTACGTCCGGGGTCGCCGTCCCGTCCCGCAGCGCCACAACCGGAAAATCAGCTCGTGGAAAGGCGACGGCGGCCGGACCCGGGGGTCCGGCCGCCGTCGGCGGTGTCACGGGTGGTTACTCCCGGAGGCGGGGCGACAGGGTCGGCAGCAGACCGCCGCCGTTGCCGCCGTTGCCGCCACCGGGTCCGCGGGGGTCGGTCGGCGTGTCCGGGCCCTGGTTGCCGCCGCCGTTGGGGTCCTGCGGGCAGAACAGGCCGAGCGGTCCGCAGTCCTGCCCCTGCCCGGGGTTCTCCGGCAGCGGCGGGGGCGGCGGCGGGGTGCCGTTGCCCGCTTCCTTGTCGCCGACGTTCGCGGCCGGCGGGAAGTCCAACTTCTCCTCGCCCTTGAGCGACTCGTCCATCACCCGCTCCCAGATGTCACCGGGCATGAGGGCACCGCTGATGTTCCGGCCGTCCTTCATCTTGATGGCCTCCCGCTTGCCCTTGTTGCCCACCCAGACGGCGGTGGCGAGCTGCGGGGTGTAGCCGACCGTCCAGGCGTCACCGTTCTCGTTGGTGCCCTCCTTGAGCTCCCACGTACCGGTCTTGGCGGTCGCCTTGCGGCCGCCGTCCAGCGTGTGATTGATCTTGGCCGGGTAGTCCTCGAGCACGTTGGTGACGTCGGCGACCACGTTGGGGTCGATCCGCTTCTGCGGCTTGAGCTGCTCGCCGCCGAGCTTCTCCCACTTGCCGGTGTCCTTGTTCTGCTTCTCCGCCGAGACCAGGAAGTGGGCCTTGTTGTAGACGCCCTTGTTGGCGAAGGTGGCGATGCCGTTGGCGTGGTCGAGCACGGTGATCGGGTACTGACCGTAGGCGACCACGTGGTAGAAGGGGTCCGGCGCCAGGTCCTTGGGGTCTTCCTTGGTGAGGTCGTGCCCCTTCGGCGGGCTGGTGTTGGTCTGCCACATCATGCTGACGCCGGCCTTCTTGGCCATCCCGACGATCTTGTCCGGCCCGATGTCGAGGCTGACGTGGTAGAAGGGCACGTTCAGCGACTTCAGGGTCGATTCCCGCAGCGTGCAGGAGTCACCGCAGCTGGGGTTGTCGGTGCCGGCGTTGCTGACCCGGAACTTCACGCCGTCGGGGGTGAAGGCCTTGCCCTTCCAGCGCGACTCGACGGACTTGCCCGCTTCGATCGCCGCCGCCAAGGTGTAGATCTTGAAGCTTGAACCCGGCGAGTGCCCACCGGTGACGTTGCCGCTCGCGTCGGTGTTCTTGCCGGCGTAGTCGGTGCCCGTGCCGTCGTCACCGCCGTAGTAGCCGAGCACCCGGCCGTTACGCGGGTCGATCGACACCACCGCCGCCATCAGGTTCTTCCGGGCCCCGTCCAGCTCCGAGCCCTTGGTGCTGCGCTGGGCGGCGCTGGTGATCGCATTCTGGACCTTCATGTCGATGGTGGTCCGGATCCGGTACCCGCCCTGCTTCAGCATGGTCGAGCAGAGCGGTTTGCGATCCGTCGCCTCGGCCTCGTTGTCGGTGCAGAGCTTCTTCTCCCGCATCTCGGGCACGAGGTAGTTGATGACGTTGCCGATCGGGTTGTTGACCCCGAACTGGATGCCGGCACTCGACTGCTTCGGGCTCTTCAACGTCTTGGTCGGGTAACCGGCGGGACGCGGCGGGTGGTTCGGCGAGCCGACCCACCCCTCGCTGGCCATGTTGTTGATGACGTATTCCCACCGGATCTTGGCGTCGGTCGGGTTGACCGCCGGGTCGTACCCCTTGTGGGTGGGGCTGGGCTCCGGCTGCTTGATCAGCGCCGCCAGCACGGCGGCCTCCGCCACGTCGACCTTCGAGACGGACTTGCCGAAGTAGGCCTGCGCTGCCGCCTCGATGCCGTACGCGTTCCGGCCGAAGTAGATGGTGTTCAGGTAGTGCTCCATGATCTGTTCCTTGGTGAACTGATCATTGAGCTTGGAGGCGACGATCGCCTCCTTCACCTTCCGGGCGTACGAGTCGTCCTGGAGGTTCTCGTACGCGTTGCGGGCGTACTGCTGGGTGATCGTCGAGGCGCCCTGCTTGTCACCGCCGCTGAGGTTGTTCCAGGCGGCCCGGGCGATGCCCTTGTAGTCCACGCCGGAGTGGCGGTAGAAGTTCTTGTCCTCGGCGGCGGCCACCGCGTCCCGCATGTGCTGCGGGATCTGGTTGATCGAGACGAAGGTCCGGTTCTGCTCACCCACCTTGGCGATGGGCGTCTTGTTGTCGGCGGCGTAGATGGTGGTGGCCAACGGCAGGTTGATCTGGTTGGGCAGCACCACGTTGGTCGAGTAGTAGGTGAACCCGATCACGCCGATGCCGGCGAGCATGATGAAGACCGCGAAGCCCGCGATCAGCATGTTGACCCGCCTGCGCTTCTTCGCCCGGGCCACCGCGTCCGGATCGCCGGGGCCGGGTCCGCCACCGCGGCCACCGCGTCCCGGGCCGTTCGGGCCGCCCGGTCCGCCGGGGCCACCGCCGGAGACCGGCGCCACGCCCGCACGGGCCACCGCCGCCCGGCCGCCGACGGCGGCCGATCCGACGCTCGCCCGCCCGGCGGAGCCGACACCCACCGAGGCGCGGCCGGCCTGGCCGGGGGCCGGGGACACCGGAACGGACGCCCGTCCCGCGCCGGCCCGGCCGCCGGGCGCCGGGGAGACCGGCACGGAGGCCCGTCCCGCGCCCGCGCGCCCGACCGAGGCCGAACCGGCCGCTCCCGCCGCGCGTGGCGGCACCGACGCCGAGGCCCGGCCGGCGGGCGCGCCGCCGACCGAGGCCCGGCCGGCCGGAGCCGCGGCGGGCTCACCGTTCGAGCCCGGTACCTGGGCCCGCGCACGCGGGGAACTGGGATCGCCGTACGAGTTCATTCCTCACACCCTGCCGGTCGCGGTGGGACGCGGGGGCGCCACCACCGGGTTGCCGTGAGTTGACACACGTGACGCTCGCTCGCGATACGAGCGGAGCGACGCCGTCGGATACGTACTATTCGGACCAATCGGGCCGTCGAGCTGCCGGGCGGGGTGTCCGTCGTCGACGGCACCGGTAGCGACCGGTCCAGCCAGGTTCACCGTTGCGCCTCTCGCCTTCGCTCTCGCGCCGGACCGGCCCCGGGGGCGGTCACGCCGCCCACCGCGCCCTGCTCCGACCCGCCCTCGGCCAGCCCGTCCCGGCCGAGCAGGAACTGCTCGACGAGATGGTTCCAGTCACAGCCGAGGCACACCTCCACCACGAAGACCTGGAACTCACGCAGCGTCATCGCCAGCACGGGCAACTCGGCCAACGTGCGCGCCTGGCCGGCGGACTGCTTGAGTTCGTCCCCGTAAATGTAGTGGACGTGGATGAGGTTCTCGCTCCGACAGATCGGGCAGCGCTCCTCGGTCGGCTCTCCGTGGAACCGGGCGGCGTTCTTCAGGTACGGCGAGGCGTCGCAGACGTCGTACGTACCGACCCGCCCGGCGAGGAGTTCACGCAGCACCGCCCGCTTCTTCAGCGAGTAGTCCACCACCTGGCGCTGCGTACGCATGCGGTGAAGGGTACGCGGTCCGGCCGGGCGGGGCGACCACCGTCACGATGAGTGACAAGAACACCCCGGAGCGGGGGTTTGCCCTGATCGTTGGTGAGGTACTAACGTGCGATGTATCGGTCCGATACATCGAGGCGGTTAACGGCCCTGTGCCGGGGTAGGAAGGATGGCACCCGTGCTCGAGCTCGCCATCCTCGGCCTCCTGCAGGAGGCCCCGATGCACGGCTACGAGCTCCGCAAGGAGCTCGCGGCCAAGCTGGGGGCCATTCGGGCGGCGATCAGCTACGGCTCGCTCTACCCGACCCTGCGCCGGCTGCAGGCGGCGGGCTGGATCACCGAAGCCGCCGAGACACCCGCGACCGCCGAGGAGGTTCCCGCGCTGACCAGCCGACGAGGTCGGGTGGTCTACAAAATCACCGCGGAAGGCAAGGAACGCTTCGCCCAGCTGATCGCGCAGGCCGGGCCCGAGACGTACGACGACACGGGCTTCGGTGTGCACTTCGCGTTCTTCGCCCGGACCGACCAGGCGACCCGACTCCGGATCCTGGAGGGTCGCCGACGCACGATCGAGGAGCGCCGCGAAGGTCTTCGCGACGTGCTGGGCCGGGCGGCCGAGCGCCTCGACGCGTACACCCTGGAACTGCAACGCCATGGGCTCGACGCCTGTGAGCGCGAGGTCCGCTGGCTGGAGGAGCTCATCGCCAACGAGCGCTCCGGCCGTGCCCCGACGGTCCCGAAACCCGGGACGGCCGGCGGCCGACGAGACAACAACAGCCCGCCTCCGCCTGGAGAGTCCAGGAAAGAGCGGCCGTGATGAAGAAGAAGGAGGCAGACGCTATGGGCTCCGTCCGCGTCGCCATCGTCGGTGTGGGTAACTGCGCCTCGTCCCTCGTACAGGGCGTGGAGTACTACCGGAACGCCGACCCGAACGACCGCGTCCCGGGTCTCATGCACGTCACCTTCGGCGACTACCACGTCTCGGACGTGGAGTTTGTCGCGGCGTTCGACGTGGACGCCAAGAAGGTGGGCATGGACCTCGCCGAGGCGATCGTGGCCAGCGAGAACAACACCATCAAGCTGTGCGACGTGCCGCCGACCGGCGTCACCGTGCAGCGCGGCCCGACCTTCGACGGCCTGGGCCAGTACTACCGCGAGATCGTCGAGGAGTCCGACGCCGAGCCGGTCGACGTGGCCAAGGCGCTGCGCGACGCGCAGGTCGACGTGGTCGTCTCCTACCTGCCGGTGGGCTCGGAGCAGGCCGACAAGTTCTACGCCCAGGCCGCGATCGACGCCGGTTGCGCGTTCGTCAACGCCCTGCCGGTCTTCATCGCCTCCGACCCCGAGTGGGCCAAGAAGTTCGAGGACGCGGGCCTGCCGATCGTCGGTGACGACATCAAGAGCCAGGTCGGCGCGACCATCGTGCACCGGGCGCTGGCGAAGCTGTTCGAGGACCGCGGGGTGGAGCTGCTGCGCACGTACCAGCTCAACTTCGGCGGCAACATGGACTTCATGAACATGCTGGAGCGCAACCGCCTGGTGTCGAAGAAGATCTCGAAGACCCAGTCGGTCACGTCGCAGATCCCGCACGAGATGAGCAAGAGCGACGTGCACATCGGCCCGTCGGACCACGTGCCGTGGCTCGACGACCGCAAGTGGGCCTACATCCGCCTGGAGGGCCGCTCCTTCGGTGACACCCCGCTCAACGCCGAGCTCAAGCTCGAGGTGTGGGACTCGCCGAACTCCGCCGGTGTGATCATCGACGCCGTCCGCGCCGCGAAGATCGCCCTGGACCGCAAGATCGGCGGCCCGATCCTGTCCGCCTCGTCGTACTTCATGAAGTCCCCGCCGGTGCAGTACGCCGACCACGACGCGCACGCCGCCGTCGAGTCCTTCATCAAGGGCGAGGTCGAGCGCTGACGCGCTGACCAGCAGCACGACCGAGGGCCGGGTCCAAACGGATCCGGCCCTCGTCGCGTACGGGGGATGGCTACTTCGCCCAGGACGGCTTGGTCCGCCGGGCCAGCCGCGCCCGGTCATCGGCCGCCGCCAGTTCGCCGTCGGTGGGAAGGATGGACGGGTTGACACTGCCGGACGCGACGACGAACGCGACCACGTCCAGGATCACGTGGGTGGTCTGCTGCGCGTGCACGGAGATCTGGTCGGCCACCGGGTTGATCCCGGTCAGGAAGAAGTTCGACAGGGTCTGGCCGGCCTGAAAGTTGATCGTCGAGAAGGCCGGCGGACGCTGGCCCGGGTTCGGGAAGATCTGCAGGAAACCGGCGCCGAGCGCACCGGTGACGGTCACGTTGCCGTACACGGCCTCACCCAAGTGGACCAAATACTCCAGGTTGACCTGGATCGTGTGGCCGCGCAGCAGCCGGCCCGCACTGTCCAGGTTTCCGGCGGGGTTCACGATGCGGGCCCGACCGGCGGCCGTCCGGGTGTCGATCACCCGCTGCGGCACGACCGGAACCAGCTCGTTCGAATTGGCGTTCGTCCGCACGTACTCGACGAAGTTGCCCTCCATGGGCGGCAGGCCCGGGCTGGTCACCGCCCAGATCGTCCCGGAGGTGTCCATCGAGACCGAGCCCACCTCGGAGTTCCAGCCGAGGCCCCGTCCGGTCGGCGTCAGCCGCAGGGCCGGACCTGAGAACGGGATGCCGTCCGGGCCGGTCTCGACAAACGTGTTCTCCAGCCGAAGGGGCGCGGAGGTGAGCGAACCGCCGCGCAGCGTGGTGGGGGCGCCCGCCTCGTTGACCCGTCCCTGCAGCACGGGGTCGCCCGGTGCGGCTTGGGCCGGACCGGCGGCGGCCGCGCCCACCGCGGCGGTGCCGGCCAGGCCGGCGGCGACGGTACCCGCCCGACGCAGCAGCTGACGACGGTCGACGGTGTGGTCCTGATCGTTGCTCACGATGAATCCCCCGTGTGGTGGGTGGCGGTGGCGCCCGTCGATCGAGAGATCGAGGTCGCCCTGTGCCAGCAAGACGTCCGACCAACCGCAAAGGTTGCGGTCGATTTCGCCGATGTCGGATTCAGGACCAGGCGCGGCGCAGGGCGACCCCGGCCTCCAGCTCCAGCAGCCGCACCTTGCGCGGCAGCCCACCGCCGAAACCGACGAGCTTGCCGCCCGCGCCGACGATCCGGTGACACGGCACGAGCACCGGGACCGGGTTGCGGTTGCAGGCCACCCCGACCGCCCGCGCGGCGCCGGAGTCGCCGACCAGCCGGGCCACCTCGCCGTAGGTGAGCGTCTCTCCGTACGGAATGCGGGTCATCTCCCGCCAGACCGCGCGCTCGAACTCGGAGCCGCGCCGCGCTGCCACCGGCACCCCGAAGTCGGTCAGCTCCCCGGCGAAGTACGCGCGCAGCTCCGCCACCGCCCGCCGGGCCAGTTCGTCACCGGGCTCGTCGACCGCCGACTCCACCCGGCCGAAGTGCGCGCCGCACACCGCCTCGTCGTCGGTGGCCACGGAGAACTCCCCGATCGGCGAGTCGAGCACGGTCCAGCGCATGCCGCCATTCTTCCCCGCCGGTACGACGGCCGGGCGTTCGGCATGACGGCCCTGGGGAGAGCCGACGAAGCCGGCGGACCGAACCGTGCCACGGATGAGGCAAACTTTTCCGCCCCACCGGCGTCTGAGTTACGGAGGTGGGCGGTGACCGAGGGGACCGACGGGGAGTTCACCGCGTTCGTGCACGAGCGCGGCGACGCGTTGCTGCGCGTCGCGTACGCGCTCGCCGGCAACCAGCACGCCGCCGAGGACCTGCTGCAGAACGCGCTGGCCAAGGCGTACGCCCGCTGGCCCCGGATCCGCGGCGACGCCGAGCCGTACGTGCGGCGGATCCTGTACCACGACCAGGTCTCCGGCTGGCGGCGGTTGTCCCGCCGGCGGGAGGTGCCGGTGGCCGAGCCGCCGGAGCGGGCCGGCGG
This sequence comes from Micromonospora sp. CPCC 206171, assembly GCF_036906755.1. Classification (NCBI taxonomy): domain Bacteria; kingdom Bacillati; phylum Actinomycetota; class Actinomycetes; order Micromonosporales; family Micromonosporaceae; genus Micromonospora; species Micromonospora sp. CPCC 206171. The sequence continues at coordinate 114,588 of NZ_JBAKHT010000004.1, forward strand.
CCGGGACAGCGGCCACGACAGCGACCTGCGGCTGCTGCTGCGCGACGCGCTGCGGGAGCTGCCACCCCGGCAGCGTGCGGTGCTGACGCTGCGGTACCTGGAAGACCTGAGCGTCGAGCAGACCGCTGCGGTGCTGGGCTGCCGGACGGGCACCGTGGCCAGCCAGGCGTCCCGCGCGCTGGCCCGGCTCCGGGAACTGGTGCCGGCCTTCGACGACCTCGCCACCCGTCCGGAGGTGCACCGATGAGCAGGCCGACGGAGGACGCGCTGCGGGCGGCCGTACAGGAACTCGTCGGCCAGGCGCGGCCGGCGCCCGACCTGGCGGTGGTGGCGATCGCCCGGGGTCGCCGGCTGCGGGCCCGGCGGCGGGCCACGGCTGGCGCCGCCGTGCTGGTCGCGGTGCTCGCGGTGACCGTGCCGTTCGTGCTGCTCCGGCCGGCGCCGCCGACCCGTCCCGCCGTGCCGGAACCGCAGCCCACGCCGTCCGTGCACCCGACACCGGGTACCGGCTGGAAGGACTCGCCGCTGGCCCTGCCGGGCGGCTGGCGGGTCACCGGCGGCGTCAGTGGCGGCAGTGGCTACCTGCTCGACCGCGGCCGCGACCGCTACGTCCGCACCCAGGGGTACGACGAGGTGTGGCCGGCCCCGACCGGCACCGTCACCGCCGTCGCGGACGAGGACCGACCCGGGCAGATCGGCCTCATCGACAGCCGGAAGGCGACCGTGCGCTGGTACCGCGCGCCGGGAGCGGACCCCCAGTGGTCGCCGGACGGTCGCCGACTCGTCCTGACCCGGTTCCGCCAGGCCGCCCACCACATCGGCATCCTCACCCTGGACGGGACGTTCCGGGAGTACGCGGTGGACCGGACCCGGTACTTCTGCACCGACCGCTGCCTCTTCACCTGGGCGCGGAACGGGCGGGAGGTGGCGCTGCCGCTGACCGACGCGTTCAAGCCCCGGTCGGAGAGCGAACGGCATCCGCGCTGGGGGGTGCAGTTCTTCTCCGCCGACGACGGCAGACCCACCCGGTTCGTGACGATTCCCGGAGACCCCGCCGGACCGTGGGCGTTCTCGCCCGACGGGCAGTGGGCGGTCGTGCAGGGCCAGCGCGATCCGTTGCTGGTCGACGCGGTGACCGGGACCGTCGTCCGGACCCTGCCGTCGGCCGACGTCGCCTGGGTCTCGAACGACCGGCTGCTCTACCGCCGGCCGTCCGGCAGCGGCGACTTCGTGCTCACCGACACCGAGGGCCGGGAGCTGGAACGGCAGCCGCTGCCCCGGGAAATGGTCGACCGGAAGGTCACCGTGGCCCCGAAATGATCAGGCGGGAATGTTGCACGACGTCGATACCGTGCAGGTCGTGGCCACGGGGACCTTCATCTTTCTGATCATCGGTGGGGCGGGCGTCGCCGTGCTGGCGCTCTCCCTGCTCGGCGTCGAGCTGCTCCACTTCGGTCACGCCGATGTCGACGGTCCGGTCTCGGTCGAGGCGGTCGCCGGTTTCCTCGGCGCGTTCGGCTTCGGCGCCGCGATCGTCAACGAGCTGGTCGGCGGCCGTACCCCGGGGATGATCGCGGCGGCGGCGGCCGGTGGCGCGCTCGCCGCCGTGCCCACCGCCTGGCTCGCGGCCCGGCTGAGCCGGGCGGCGCGGGACATGCGCACCGACCCCACGCCGACCCGCGACGACCTGGTCGGCGCGCTCGGCCTGGTGGTCACCCCGGTGCCCGCCGTCGGTTACGGCGAGGTCCGGGTACGCGTCGCCGGTCAGCCGGTGAAGCTCAACGCCCGTGCCGACCACCCGATCCCGGTCGGCGCGCAGATCTTCGTGGTGCAGGCGCTGAGCGAGACCAGCGTCCACGTCGAGACCTACTGACCACCCTCTCCTCACCCCCTTTCGCAGAGACGGAACTGCCCATGCCCCTTGTCATCGCCGTCGGCGGCGCGGTCCTGCTGGCGCTCGTCCTGGTGCTCTTCGTGCTCTCCCGGATCAAGGTCGCCGGCCCCAACGAGGCGTTCATCGTCACCGGCCGCAAGGGTCGGACCACGCAGACCGCCGACGGTGGCCGCTCCACCGACATGTCCGGCCAGAAGGTGGTGCTCGGCGCCTCGGTCTTCGTGCTGCCGGTGGTGCAGAAGCTCCAGTCGCTCGACCTGTCCAGCCGCCGCATCGACGTGGGCATCCGGGGCGCGGTGAGCAAGCAGGGCATCCGCACCGACCTGCACGGCGTGGCGATCGTCAAGGTCGGCGGCACCGAGGACGCCATCCGCGCCGCCGCCCAGCGCTTCCTGCACCAGCAGGACGAGATCGACAACTTCACCCGCGAGGTGCTGGCCGGCGCGCTGCGCTCGATCGTCGGCCGGCTCACCGTCGAGGAGGTCATCCGGGACCGGGCGGCGTTCGCCAGCGCGGTGGCCGAGGAGGCCGAGCACTCGATGACCAACCAGGGGCTGGTGCTGGACACCTTCCAGCTCCAGGACATCCTCGCCGAGGGCTCCTACCTGCAGGACCTGGGCCGGCCGGAGGCCGCCCGGGTGCTCAAGGACGCGGCCATCGCCGAGGCCCGCGCCCGGCAGCAGGCCGAGCAGGAGCGGCTGCTCGCCGAGGAGGCGATCGCCGAGGCGAACCGGAACCTGTCGCTCAAGCAGGCCGGGATCCAGGCCGAGATCGACGCCGCCAAGGCCCGGTCCGCGGCGGCCGGCCCGCTGGCTCAGGCCGAGCGGGACCAGGCGATCCTTTCCGAGCAGCAGAAGGTGGCCGAACGCAACGCCGAGCTGAAGCAGCGCCAGCTCGACACCGAGGTGCGCAAGCCGGCCGACGCGGCGCGCTACAAGGTGGAGCAGGAGGCCGAGGCGGCCCGCAACGCGGCGGTGCTCAACGCCGACGCGCAGCGGCAGGCCGTCATCGCCGCCGCCCAGGCCGCCGCCGAGCAGTCCCGGCTCACCGGTGAGGGCGAGCGGGCCCGGCGGGCCGCACTCGCCGAGGCGAACGCGATCGAGGGCGCCAAGGAGGGTGAGGCGGAGCAGCGCCGGCGTTCGGCGATCGCCGAGGCGGTCGAGCGGGAGGGCCAGGCGGAGGCCGCGGCCATCCTGGCCAAGGGGCAGGCCGAGGCCGACGCGATGGCCCGCAAGGCGGAGGCGTTCGCCGCGTACGGCGAGGCGGCCGTGCTGGATCTGCTGGTCAAGGTGCTGCCGCAGGTCGTCGAGGCGGCCAGCGCCCCGATCGGGGCGATCGACAAGATGACCGTCATCTCCACCGACGGCGCGTCGTCGCTGACGAAGTCGGTGGCCGGCAACGTGGCGCAGGGCCTCCAGCTCGGCTCCGACCTCACCGGCATCGACCTGCCCGGCCTGCTCGCCCGGCTCGGCTCGGCGTCCGCCGGCGGTTCGCAGTCGGCGGGCAACGGCAAGGCCGCCGTCGACGGCAGCGCGGTCGAGACCCGCTGACGGTACGACGCGGGGCCGCCCGGCGAACCGGGCGGCCCCTCGCGTGCGTGGTGCGGGCGGCTGATCCACTCCAGGTCGCCGACGTGGCGGTGTCGGAGCGGTCGGCATACCGCAGTTCCGGCGCCAGGGAGTCGATCACCGTGGCCGGCTCAGGCGTCAGCTCTGGTCGATGACGCCCTGCTCGCGGGCCCAGCGCAGCAGCTCCGCCTCGGCCTCGTCCCGCTCCAGCGGGCCGCGCTCCAGGCGCAGCTCCTTGAGGTACTGCCAGGCCCGCCCGACCACCGGCCCCGGCGGTACGCCGAGCAGCTCCATGATCGCGTTGCCGTCCAGGTCGGGGCGGACCCGGGCGAGGTCCTCCTCGGCGGCGATCCGGGCGATCCGCTCCTCCAGCGCGTCGTAGTCCGCCGCGAGCTGGGCCGCCTTGCGGCGGTTGCGGGTGGTGCAGTCCGAGCGGGTCAGCTTGTGCAGCCGGGGCAGCAGGTCACCGGCGTCGGTGACGTACCGGCGCACCGCCGAGTCGGTCCACTCGCCCCGGCCGTACCCGTAGAACCGCAGGTGCAGGGCGACCAGGGCGACCACCTGCCCGGTGACGTCCTTGGGGTAACGCAGCGCCTTCATCCGGGCCTTGGTCAGCCGCGCGCCGACCACCTCGTGGTGGTGGAAGCTGACCCGGCCGTCCGGCCCGACCGACTTGGTGGCCGGCTTGCCCACGTCGTGCATGAGCGCGGCCATCCGGAGCACGAAGTCGCAGCCGTCGGTCTCGAAGGAGACCGCGTTGCTGACCACGGTCAGGGTGTGCTCGTAGACGTCCTTGTGCTGGGCGTGCTCGTCGATCTCCAGCTTGAGCCCGGTCAGCTCGGGCAGAAAGCGCTCGGCCAGCCCGGTGTCGACCAGCAGCCGCAGCCCGGTGATCGGGTCGGCGCCGCAGAGCAGCTTGGTGAACTCGTCCCGGATCCGCTCGGCGGTGATCCGGTCCAGGTCGGCGGCCATCCGGCTCATCGCCTCGTGCACGTCGGGGTGCACGGCGAAGCGCAGCTGCGCGGCGAAGCGGGCCGCCCGCAGCATCCGCAGCGGGTCGTCGCCGAAGGACTCCCGGGGCGTGCCGGGGGTACGGATCACCTTGGCCGCGAGGTCGTCCAGGCCGCCGTGCGGGTCGGTGAACCGGTGATCGGGGAGGCTGACCGCCATCGCGTTGATGGTGAAGTCCCGCCGCCGCAGGTCCTCGGTGAGGCTGGTCCCGTACTCGACGATCGGGTTGCGGCTGACCTGGTCGTACGCCTCGGCGCGGAAGGTGGTGATCTCCAGCCGGAGCCCGTCGCGCTGCAGCCCGATGGTGCCGAACTCGCGGCCGGTCTCCCAGATCGACTCGGCCCAGCCCTTGATGATCCGCAGCGTCTGGTCCGGGTGGGCGTCGGTGCAGAAGTCCAGGTCCTCGCCGAGCCGGCCGAGCAGGGCGTCGCGGACGGATCCACCCACCAGGTGCAACTCGTGCCCGGCGCGCGCGAACCGGCGACCGAGCTCGTCGGCGACCGGGGACACGCGGAGCAGTTCGGCGACGGCGTTGCGCTGCGCGGCGGTGAGCTCGCGGCGGTCGGCGGCGTGGGGTGCGGAGGCAGCTTCGGACATGGGATCGCCAGCCTATCGGGCCGGGACGGGATCTGATCCGCCGGGCGCGGGTATGAGGGCGGCGTTGACTAAGGTCTTGGGCGTGCGGGCCGGTCGTCCGGCTCCGACGTACCCCTTGGAGGCAGGAGATGAGCGGCGGGCTCTACCGCAGCGCGAACGCCACGCCGGACGGTGCGATCCCGCCGACCGACGAGGCGACCTTCATCTCCGCCGAGCCGCTGAACCAGCCGGCGGTGGAGGCCACCGCGCCGCCGCCGGAGCAGGTGGGGGAGGCCAGCGCCGCGGCGAACAGCGCGGTGATGGCGGTCGGCAGCCTGATCAGTCGGGGTACGGGCTTCATCCGCAACCTGATGATCGGCGCCGCGCTCGGCAACCTGGTCGGCAACGCGTACACCACCGCCCAGTTCCTGCCGAACCAGGTGTACGAGTTCCTGCTCGGCGGGGTGCTCACCAGCGTGCTGATCCCGGTGCTGGTCCGCCGGAGCAAGGCCGACGCCGACCGGGGCGAGGCGTACGCGCAGCGGCTGCTCACCCTGGCGGTGATCGCGCTGGCCGCCGCCGCGCTGCTCGCGGTGGCGTCGGCGTCCGTGCTGACCACCCTCTACGCCAGCGGCAAGGACGCGGACTACACCGACCTCGTCACCAGCCTGTCGTACCTGATGCTGCCGATGCTCTTCTTCACCGGTGTCAGCGCGCTGATCGCCGCGGTGCTGAACACCCGGGGGCACTTCGCCGCGCCGATGTGGGCGCCGATCCTGAACAACCTGGTGGTCATCGGCGTCTTCGGCCTCTACATCCTGGTCTACGGGGCCGAGGCGCTGAAGCCGGGCGACCTGGGCGCGGGCCAGATCCTGCTGGTCGGCGGCGGCACCCTGCTCGGCGTGGCGGTGCAGGCCGCCGGGCTGCTGCCGGCGCTGCGCAAGGTCGGCTTCCGGTGGAAGTGGCGGTTCGACTTCCGTGAGCTGGGGCTGCGGGAGCTGGCCCAGCTCGGGGCCTGGATGTTCTGCTACGTCGCGGTCAACCAGCTCGGCCTCTTCGTGGTGGTCAACCTGCTCACCCGGGCGGCGGGCGAGGACAGCGCCGGCATCCTGATCTACAACAACGTCTTCCTGCTGCTGATGATGGCGCACGGCATCATCGCCGTCTCGATCATCACGGCGCTGATGCCCCGGATGAGCGCCGCCGCCGCGGACGGGCGCTTCCGCGACGTCACCGCCGACCTGTCCCGAGGCACCCGGATGGTGACGGCGGTGCTCGCCCCGATCGCGGTCTGCTACGCGGTCCTCGCCGGCCCGATCTCCCGGGTGGTCTTCCAGTACGGCGCCTTCGACGCCGACAACGCCCGGGCAACGTCCACGGTGCTGCTGGTCGCGGCCGTGGGCCTGGTGCCGTTCGCGATCAGCCAGCTCTTCACCTTCGCCTTCTACGCGCTGCCGGACACCCGTACCCCGGCCCTGGTCAACATTCCGGTGGTGGCGCTGCGGGTCCTGCTCCAGGTGGGGCTCTTCGTCGTCTTCTCGCCCGCCTTCGCGGCGGCCGGCATGATGCTCGGCAACGCGATCTCGTACGTCGCGGCGGCGGTCGTCTCGGCGATGCTGCTGCGGCCGAGGGTCGGCCGGATCGGGCTCGCCGGGATCATGCGCACCATGGGCAAGGTGATTGTCGCCGCGCTCGGGGCGGCGCTGGTCGGCCTGCTGGTGGTCAGCCTGCTCCCCGGCGACCCGGCCGACCTGGGCTGGCTCGCGGCGGCGGTCCAGCTGGTGATCGGCGGAGCGGTGATCGGTGCGACCTACCTCGGGCTGGCCATGGTGCTGCGGATCGGCGAGATCACCGAGGTCGTCGGGATGGTCCGCCGCCGGCTCGGCCGCTGAGCCCGCGACCGGTCGCCGGCTGGCCGGCACGGAGGGTGAACGAGGATCACCAGCCTGGGGACGTGGCTGTGGATAACTCCGCGTTTCCCCGGTCAGCTGCCGGGTCGGCCTGTGGACAACCAACCGTACGGCTGAGTATGGAGGGCCGTTCGGAGGGAACCTGACAGGACGTCGGCGGACCGCCGCACCAGGGCCGGCCCCTGCTGCGATCACTTGCGGTCAACCTCTAGATTGGCTAGTACATGTGCCAGCAACGTGGCTGACAACGGTCGTAACCGGGCGAGGTCGTCCACATCCGGCAGGTCGCCGGGCACGGCGGGAAGATGACATGTCGGGATGACGGGCAGTCCAGGTAAGGTCGCTCTCGACGGATACGGCAGGTGGCCGACGTACGCGTCGAGACGCCGGCCGGTTCCTTCGAAGGCAGAGCGGGAAGCCACATGCCCAGCAGCGCGGGTCCATCGATCGACACGATCACCGAGGGAGGACGGGTGACCCAGGTCGGCGAGGGTCAGGAGGCGGAGGAGACTGCTCCGCCCGTCATGACCTTCGGTGCTCCCACGGCCGGTGAGATCCTCGCCGAGCGGTACGAGCTGGTCGAGCACATCAACAACGACAGCGCCGGGCGGCTGGTCTGGCGGGGGGTCGACGTGGTGCTGCGCCGGCCGGTCGCGGTCGTGCTGCGCTACCCCGGCGGCGACTCCGCCACCGAGATGCTCCAGGCGGCGGTGGCCGCGAGCCGGGTCATCCACCCCAACCTGGTCGGCGTCTACGACGCGATCGACGAGGACGAGCGGGCGTACGTCGTCCGCGAGTGGGTCGACGGCAACTCCCTGCGCGAGATGGTCGCCGACGGGCCGCTGGACCCGGCCCGGGCCACGGCCATCGGCAACGCCGTCGCCAGCGCGCTGGCCGCCGTGCACGCCACCGGCATGGTGCACGGCAACGCGCACCCGGGCACCGTGATGATCAGCGACGACGGCCGGGTGGTCCTGGCCGACGCGCGCACCGACGGCGCGGACAGCCAGGAGAACGACATCCGGGCGGTCGGCGGCATCCTCTACTTCGCCCTCACCGGGCACTGGCCGCACGCCGAGGCCCCGCTGCGCGGCGCGACCGCCGGGCACGGTCGGGCCGCCATCCCGGACGCGGTCCGGGACGCCAGCGGCGCCATCGCCGCGCCCCGGCAGGTCCGGGCCGGCGTGCCGGCGTACCTCGACGACCTGACCATGGATCTGCTCGACGCCGAGATCGCCCCGCCCTCGTCGGACGTGCTCGCCGCCGAACTGGCCCGGCTCGACGTCCCGGCCGAGGACCACTTCCTCGACCAGACCGGCACCATCCGGTTCACCGCGGACCCGGGCGACGACCCGTCCCCGCTGGCCGCCGCCGGTGGGCGGAAGGTCGCCGTGGGCATCGCCGGGCTGCTGGCGGTCGCCCTGGTCGGTCTGCTCATCGGGATCAGCGCGCTGGGCGGCGACGACAAGTCGCCCGACACCGAGCCGGTCGCCCGGCCGTCGAACAGCGCCCCGTCCAGCCAGGCCAGCGCGCCCGCGCCCGCCGTGCGCAAGCTCAACGTGGAGGATGTCCGGATCATCGACCCGGACAGCAAGCTCCGCGACGAGCTCGACGACGCCGAGAAGGTCATCGACGGCAAGGAAGAAGTGGGCTGGGGCACCGACACCTACACCACCGCGAACTTCGGCAACCGTAAGAAGGGCATGGGGGTCTGGATCGACCTCGGCGCCCCGCACACGGTCAAGTCGGTGCAGGCGATCCTCTCCTCCACCGGCGCGTCCGCCGAGCTGTTCTGGGGCGAGGCCGACTTCCCGTCCACCTCCGCGGGCGACAAGCAGCTGGTGGCGAGCTACAAGAACCACGTCATCGGTCAGCCGTTCGAGGAGCACGACGGCACGACGATGACCTTCAACGGGTTCAACCCGGAGCAGAAGTACCAGTACCTGCTCTTCTGGATCACCAAGCTGCCGGCGAGCGACCTCAAGATCGACGTGCAGGAAATCAAGGTCCAGGGGTCGTGAGCCGTCCGCCGCGCGCCCGGCACCGCATCCGACGGACGTGGTGATGGCCGGTCGCGGCGGGCGTACGCCCGATCCGGCGACCGGCGAGGCGGTGCCGGTCGTACCGCCGCGCGCGGTCCCGCCCGCCGAGGCGAGCGACGCCGACCTGCTCCGCGCCCACGTGGCCGGTGACCGGGACGCGTTCACCGAGCTGTTCCACCGGCACCGCGACCGGCTCTGGGCGGTGGCCCTGCGGACGCTCGGCGACCGCGAGGAGGCCGCCGACGCCCTCCAGGACGCGCTGCTCTCCGCCCACCGGGGCGCCGCCCGGTTCCGGGGCGACTCGGCCGTCACGACCTGGCTGCACCGGATCGTGGTGAACGCCTGCCTGGACCGGATCCGCCGCCGCCAGGCGCACCCGACCGTCCCGCTGCCCGACGGCACCCGGGCCGACGAGGGTGGCTCGGGCGGCGTCGAGCCGGCCGCTCCGGCCGCGGACCACGACACCGCGCTGGTCGTCCGGCAGGCCCTGGCCACGTTGCCGATCGAGCAGCGGTCCGCCCTCGTGCTGGTCGACGTACAGGGCTACCCGGTCGCCGAGGTGGCCCGGATCCTCGGCGTCGCCGAGGGGACGGTGAAGAGCCGCTGCGCCCGCGGCCGCGCCCGGCTGGCGGTCCAGCTCGGCCACCTGCGGACCGGCTCCGACGACGCCGGGCCGGATGCCGTCCCGGTCGCCGGCCGGGGCGTGCCCGACGTCACCCTCGGGAACCCCCGGGCCGCGGAGGGCGTCGGATCGGGGTCGGGGCACTCCCGACGGGACCCCAACCAGGAGGACGCGTGACGACCGGGGAGTTCAGCGGGGTCGACCACGACCTGCTCGCCGACTACCTCGGCGGGGCGCTGGACGGCACCCCGGAGGAGGCCACCGTCGCCCGACTGGTCGAGCGGGACCCGGCCTGGGCCGAGGCGTACGGGGCGCTGGCGCCGGCCGTCGCCCAGGTGCGCGCCGACCTGGCCGGCTGGGCCGAACCGGCCCCGCAGATGCCGCTCGCGGTCACCGAACGACTCACCGCCGCGCTGGCCGGCGCCGGGCCCGCCCCGACCGACGCACCGGCGTCGAACACCCCGGTGGATGCCGTCACGCCGGCCGACGAGCGCCAGCAGCCGGTGCCGGCGCAGTCCGCGCGGGGTCCGGGGCGTACCGCCGGGGCCGGCCGGGACGACGCGACCGGGCCGGGCCGTCGGCGCCGGCGCTGGGCGCGGCTCGCCGCCCCGGTCGCGCTGGCCGCAGCGTCGCTCGCGGCCGTCGGGCTCGGCGTCGACCACCTGCTCGACACCTCGGGCGGCGGCGGCACGGCCGAGTCGACGGCCGCCGGGGGCGACGCCGCCTCGGCGACGGCGCCCTTCCGGGTCACCGGCGCACCGCAGACCAGCGGCACCGACTGGGCGCCGCAGACCCTGGCCGGTGGTGCGGCCCCGACCGCGCTGCCCCGGGTGGCCACCGACGGCCCCGGGCTGGCACCGGGCGGGTCGACCGCGAAGGCCTCCGAGTCGGACCGGCGACCGTCCCCCGGCGGGCTCCTCCGGCTCGCCGCGCCGGACGCGCTGGACGCCTGTCTCACCGAGATCGCCGCCGAGCACGGACGCGGGGCGATCACCGTGGAACTGCTCGACTACGCCAGCTTCCAGGGGGAACCGGCGCTCGTCCTCCGGTTCACCGATCCGTCGGGAGAGCGCTGGGCCTGGGCGAGCGGCGCGGAGTGTGGCGTGCCGGGATCCGGCGCGGACACCCGCTACCGGGCGCGGGTAGGGTGAGGTTACGGTCGCCGGCCGTCCGTCGCCGCGTGACGTGACCCACCGGATGACCGGTTCGGGAATCCCCGGTTCGTACGATGACGTTCTGCAAGTCAGCCGCCGGCGTCGCTGAGCCGTCGGCACTCGGATCGGCGTCGTCCCGGCGGTGGGTCAGCCGGGGGCGGATGTCGAACACACACATCGGGAGACGGCAGTGGACGAGGTCCGCAACCTGATCATCATCGGCTCCGGGCCGGCCGGTTACACCGCGGCGGTCTACGCCGCGCGCGCCAACCTCAAGCCGCTCGTCATCGAGGGTGTGCAGTCCGGCGGCGCGCTGATGACGACCACCGAGGTGGAGAACTTCCCCGGCTTCGCCGACGGCATCCTCGGCCCCGAGCTGATGGACAACATGCGCAAGCAGGCCGAGCGGTTCGGCGCCGAGTTCCTCACCGACGACGTCACCCGGGTCGAACTGCAGGACACCGGGATGATCGGGTCGGACGCGGTCAGCACCGTGTGGGTCGGCGAGACCGCCTACCGGGCCAGGGCCGTCATCCTCTCCACCGGTTCGGCCTGGCGTCCCCTGGGCGTGCCGGGCGAGCAGGAGTACCTGGGCCACGGCGTGTCGTCCTGCGCCACCTGTGACGGTTTCTTCTTCCGCGGCCAGCACATCGTCGTCGTCGGCGGTGGCGACTCCGCGATGGAGGAGGCGAGCTTCCTCACCCGGTTCGCCGACTCGGTCACCATCATCCACCGGCGCGACTCGTTCCGCGCCAGCAAGATCATGGCCGACCGCGCCCTCGGCAACGACAAGATCAAGGTCGAGTGGAACAGCACCGTCGAGGAGATCCTCGGCGAGGACGGCAAGGTCAGCGGCGTACGGGTCCGCAACGTGCACACCGGCGACACCAAGGTGCTCGACGTGACCGGCGTGTTCGTGGCGATCGGCCACGACCCGCGCAGCGAGCTTTTCCGGGGGCAGGTGGAGCTGGACGACGAGGGGTACGTGAAGGTGGAGGCGCCGAGCACCCGGACCAGCGTGCCGGGTGTCTTCGCCGCCGGCGACGTGGTCGACCACACCTACCGGCAGGCCATCACGGCGGCCGGCACGGGCTGCGCCGCCGCCCTCGACGCCGAGCGCTTCATCGCCACGATCAGCGGCTGAACAACCGAAGAACGAAAGTCCCGGAGGAGGGTCATAGTGGGAGCAACAAAGGTCGTCACCGACGCGAACTTCGCCACTGACGTGCTGAAGTCCGACAAGCCGGTACTGGTGGACTTCTGGGCCGAGTGGTGCGGGCCGTGCCGCAAGGTCTCCCCGCTGCTCGAGGAGATCGCGGGCGAGATGGGCGACCAGGTCACCATCGTCAAGCTCAACATCGACGAGAACCCGGAGACCGCCCGCGCCTACCGGGTGATGTCCGTACCGACCCTCACCATCTTCAAGAACGGCGAGCCGGTGCAGTCGATCGCCGGCGCCAAGCCCAAGGGCGAGCTGGTCCGGCTGATCGAGTCGGCGCTCTGACGCTCGCAGCACCGGAACCCCCGTACCCTCCCCGGGTGCGGGGGTTCCGTCGTTCCCGGCCCTGAGCTGGGCGAACGCCGGGTGGACGACCACCGGGCACGGTACGCTCCGTAGGCATCCGCTACGCGCCAGAGCACTCCGGTCGCGCGACCGTGGCGCCCGCCCAGCCAGCATCCGTGCAGAGGGGGTCGTGCGTGCGTCCGATCCGACCCGGTGACCATGGACCAGCGGTGGCGGAGATCCGCACGGTCCTGGCCGGCCTCGACCTGCTCCCGCCCGCCAGCTGCGACGAGTTCGACGTCGCCACGGAACGCGCCGTCCGCGCCTTCCAGCAGTCCCGGGGGCTCAGCGTCGACGGTCGGGTGGGTGCCGAGACCTGGCGGGCCCTGGACGCCGCCCGCTGGCGGCTGGGCGCCCGCACCCTCTACCACGCGGTGCCCGAACCCCTCAGCGGCGAGGACGTCCGGTCGCTCCAGGAGCGACTGCTGGAGATGGGGTACGACGTCGGCCACGCCGACGCCATCTACGGCGTCCGCACCGCCCGCGCGGTGGCCCAGTTCCAGCGCGAGGTGGGCCTGAAACCGGACGGCTCCTGCGGCCCGCACACCATGGGTGCGCTGCGCCGCCTCGGTCGAAAGGTGGTCGGCGGCCGGCCGCAGTGGCTGCGTGAGTCCGACGCGATCCGGCAGTCCGGGCCGACACTGGTGGGGCGGACGGTGGTGATCGACCCCGGCCACGGGGGCACCGACCCGGGGGTGGTGGTGCCCGACGGCCCGCTGCGCTGGAGCGAGGCGGATCTGGTGCACGACCTGGCCAGCCGGCTGGAGGGGCGGCTGGCCGCAGCGGGCGTACGGGTGCAGCTGACCCGTGGCCCGACGCCGGCGACGTGCCTGCCGGACACCGACCGGGCGCAGCTGGCCAACTCGCTCGGCGCGGACGTGTTCATCTCGCTGCACACCGACGGGCACGCCAACCCCGAGGCCGACGGGGTGGCCACCTACCACTACGGCACCGACAACGGCGTCACCTCGGCGACCGGGGAGCGGCTGGCCGGGCTGGTGCAGCGGGAGATCGTGGCGCGTACCGGGCTGCGGGACTGCCGTACCCACGCCAAGGCGTGGGACCTGCTGCGGCTGACCCGGATGCCGGCGGTACGCGTCGAGGTCGGCTACCTCACCTCGCCGCGGGACCGGAACCGCCTGGTGGACCCCCGGTTCCGGGACAAGGTGGTCGAGGCCATCGTGGCGGCCGTGCAGCGGATGTTCTTCCCGATCGAGCGGGACGTGCCGACGGGTTCGATCGACGTCAGCGAGCTGCGCAAGGTGGTCGCCGCCGGCGCGGTGATGGACTGAGCCGCGATTCCCTTGCGGCGACCCCTCGGGCTGGCCTCAGCTGGTGGTCGCCCGGGTGGCCGGGGCGGGGCGTACCGGGCGGAGCAGGGTCTCCGGGCTCATCGAGCCGAGCAGCTTCTCCAGCGCGTACTCGACGTCGGACTTCCAGCTCAGCGCGGTGCGCAGCTCCAGGCGCAGCCGGGGATAGCGCGGGTGCGGCCGGACGGTCTTGAAGCCCACCGAGAGGAAGAAGTCCGCCGGGGCGACGCAGGCCCGGGTCGCGTCGTCGCCGTCGCCGAACTTGGCGTCGCCGAACGCCTCGATCGCCTTGATGCCGCGCTTGGTGAGGTCCCGCGCGACGCCCTGGACCAGCATCCGGCCCAGCCCGCCGCCGGCGAACGAGGGCACCACGTTGGCGGTCATCAGCAGCGCCGCGTCGGCCGAGACCGGCGAGGTGGGGAAGGCCATCGACCGGGGGACGTAGGCCGGCGGGGCGTACATGACGAAGCCGGCGGGCATGCCGTCGACGTACGCCAGCTTGCCGCAGGAACCCCACTCCAGCAGGGTCTGGGAGACCCAGGCCTCCTTCTCCAGGCCGGGGTCACCGGCGGCGCAGGCCCGGTCGGCGGAGACCGGGTCGAGCTCCCAGTAGACGCACTGCCGGCACGGGCGGGGCAGGTCTTCCAGGGTGTCGAGGGTCAGACTGACCAGACGTCGCGACATTGGCGCATCCCCACAATAGGCTCGGAGGTGAAACCAGCGCGGACGGTCGACGCCGCCTTCCTGCCCCCCGACGAGCGATCGTACGCCGCCAGCCGACCGTACGGGAGGGGACGCGCGAACGACCACCCGAGCCGGGGACGGCGGTCCGGGATGTGGACGCGGCCCACGTCAGGGGTTCCGGGGTGGCGGCCGCGGACTAGGATCGACCAACCGGCGTCCCGCGTCGCCATGGTCGCCGGCTCCGCGGGTACCACACGGGGCGGGAGCCCGACCGACACCCGATCGAGGTGATGTCATGACCGGCACGACGCTCGACGACTACACCGACCGGTACGCCCGGCGCGTCCGCGGGATGACCGCTTCGGAGATCCGGGCGCTCTTCGCGGTGGCCAGCCGTCCGGAGGTCGTCTCGCTCGCCGGTGGGGCACCCTACATCGCCGCGCTGCCGCTCGACGCGGTCGGCGAGATGCTGGGCAGGCTCGGCTCCGAGCACGGGGCGACCACCCTCCAGTACGGCATCGGCCAGGGCACCCTGGAGCTGCGCGAGCGGATCTGCGAGGTGATGGCGCTCTCCGGCATCGACGCGTCCTGCGGCGCCTCCCCGGAGGACGTGGTGGTGACCGTCGGCGGCCAGCAGGCCCTCGACCTGGTGGCCCGGCTCTTCCTCGACCCTGGGGACGTGGTGCTCGCCGAGGGCCCGACGTACGTCGGCGCGCTGGGGGTGTTCCAGGCCGCTCAGGCCCAGGTGGCGCACGTGCCGATGGACGACGAGGGGCTGATCCCCGAGGCGCTGGAGGTGGCCATCGCCGACCTGGCCCGTGCCGGGCGTCGGGTGAAGTTCCTCTACACCATCCCGACCTACCAGAATCCCACCGGCGTGACGCTGAGCGAGGAGCGCCGCGAGCGGGTGCTGGACATCTGCGAGCGCGCCGGCCTGCTCGTGGTGGAGGACGACCCGTACGGTCAGCTCGGTTTCGAGGGCGAGGCGCCCGCGCCGCTGCGCGCCCGCCGCCGCGACGGGGTCTTCTACCTGAGCACCTTCTCCAAGACCTTCGCCCCCGGCCTGCGGGTCGGCTGGATCCTCGCCCCGCACGCTGTCCGCGACAAGCTGGTGATCGCCAGCGAGGCGCAGATCCTCTGCCCCAGCGGCTACGCCCAGGCGGCCGTGGCGACGTACCTGTCGACGATGCCGTGGCGGGAGCAGCTGAAGGTCTACCGGGAGGTCTACCGGGAGCGGCGGGACGCGATGCTCACCGCGCTGGAGGACCTGATGCCGGACGGCACCACCTGGACCACCCCGGCCGGCGGCCTCTTCGTCTGGACGAACCTGCCGGACGGCCTGGACGCCAAGGCGATGATGCCCCGCGCCATCGCCGCCCGGGTCGCCTACGTGCCGGGCACCGGCTTCTACGCGGACGGCTCCGGCACCGGCAACATGCGGCTCAACTTCTCCTTCCCGTCGCCGGAGCGGATCCGGGAGGGCGTCCGCCGGCTGGCCGGCGTGATGGAGCAGGACATCGCCATGCGCCGGGTCTTCGGCACGGTGACCCCGGCCGGGCGCCGGCGGCAGGGCGGCGCGGACGCGCCGGGACCAGACTTGGCATGATTCCGGCATGGCCGTGACCTCTGCCGGGGCATCCCCCGTGACCGATCCCGCCGTCACCGCCGACCTGCACGTGCTGGTGCTCGCCGGTGGCCTCTCCTACGAGCGGGACGTTTCGCTGCGTTCCGGCCGCCGGGTGCTCGACGCGCTGCGCGCGGTCGGCGTGGAGGCGGAGCTGCGGGACGCCGACGTGGCGCTGCTGCCCGCCCTGACCGCCGACCCGCCGGACGCGGTGGTGATCGCGCTGCACGGGGCGACCGGCGAGGACGGTTCGCTGCGCGGCGTGCTGGACCTCTGCGGCGTGCCGTACGTGGGCTGCGACGCCCGCGCCTCCCGGCTTGCCTGGGACAAGCCGTCGGCGAAGGCGGTGCTGCGGGAGAACGGCATCCCCACCCCCGACTGGGTGGCGCTGCCGCACGACCGCTTCTCGGAGCTGGGCGCGGTGGCGGTGCTCGACCGGATCGTGGACCGGTTGGGGCTGCCGCTGATGGTGAAGCCGGCCCAGGGTGGTTCCGGCCTGGGCGCTGCCGTGGTCCGGGACGCCGCGGCGCTGCCCGCCGCGATGGTCGGTTGTTTCGCGTACGACTCGACGGCGCTGGTCGAGCGGTACGTGCCCGGCATGGACGTGGCCGTCTCCGTGGTGGACCTCGGCGACGGCCCGCGCGCCCTGCCGCCGGTGGAGATCGTCCCGCGCAACGGCGTGTACGACTACGCGGCCCGCTACACCGCCGGTCGGACCACCTGGCACGCCCCGGCCCGGCTGGACAGCGCCGTCGCCGACACGGTCACCGAGGTGGCGCTGGCCGCGCACACCGCCCTGGGCCTGCGCGACCTGTCCCGGGTCGACCTGATCGTCGACGCCGACGGCCGACCGCACGTGCTGGAGGTGAACGTCTCGCCGGGCATGACCGAGACGTCGCTGCTGCCGCTGGCGATCCAGGCGGCCGGGCTGGACTTCGGTCGGGTGCTGGGGTCGCTGGTCAGCCGCGCCGCTGCCCGCCGCGGCTGACCGCTTCCCGCGCTTGCTGCCCTTCCCGCGCTTGCTGCGCTGCCGATGCGCGGCGGTTTGAACTAACCGTCGGCTGCGTTGGGGGCAGTGCGGTGGGGAACGACTGTCGGGGCGGGCCGGGCAGCGGTGCGCTCGCTCCTGCCGGCAGGAGGACGAAGGCCGCGGCCGGCGGGTCGACGTTCCCCCGTTACCACTCCCACGACGTGTGCTTGCCGGCCGCACGCTCTCTGTGGCGGCCCCACCTCACAGGTTGGGTTCCTCGGTGGGGTTGCGAAGTGCACTGGCCACCGACGCCGTTCCAGTCCCGTTGACCGCCGGCGTCAGCGGGTCGGTCGGCGTCGCGGATCTGTCGGCGTCGCGGATCTGTCAGCGTCGCGGGAGCAGTCAGCGTTCCGAAGTCGTCGCTGTTCCTGGGGTCGTCGCTGATCCAGAAGTCGTCGCCGGGCCGGGGGTCGTCGCCGGGCCGGGGGCGTCATCGTGCCGGGAGCGTCCACCGTGCCGGGGAGCGTCGTCCTCCCGGCCGTCGTCGCTGTCCTCTGCGTCGGCACTGTCCGCGTCGGCCGTCACCCCGGCGTCGGCGGTCACCGTGGCGTCGGCGCCCGCGGTGCCATCGTCGCCCGCCCTGACATCGCCCGTGTCACCTTCTGCGGCGTCGGCGGCGTCGTCCGGGTCGTCCGCCGGTACGGGCGTCTCCTCGTCCGACTCGATCACCGACACCGGCTCCTCCTGCTGCGCTGCGGCCTCCCGCTCTCGAGAGGCCTGCGCGGACAGGCTGGACGGTGCCTGCCACTGGATGCGCGGCGGCTCGGCCAGCGGGCGTCCGCCGAACTCGGCCAGCCAGGCGGCCACCATGGCGAGGTTCTCCCGCCACTGGGACTCGGAGATGGGCGGCAGGATCGAGTCCCACAGCGACAGGAAGGTGCCCCGGAGCTGGAGCCGCCCGTACGGCCGGGCCAGGAACCACATGTGCAGGTGCGCCGACCCGTCGCCCCAGCGGTTCACGTGCACGCGGGCGACGCCGTCCAGCGACCGGATGGCGCGTTCCAGTCGTACCGTCATGACCCCCAGCTCGGCGGCGAGCAGGTTGGGCAGGTCGCCGAGGTCGAGGTGGGAGCGGGACTCCAGGATCAGGACCATCGGCAGGCCGGTGGGCCGGTCCATGGCGCGTACCCGCCAGCGCTCGCCCACCCAGATGTAGGCGTCGTCGGGGGCATTGCAGGCCGTGCATTCCCGGTGCCCTTCACCCTTGCGGGGCGGCTCGACCGGGACCGGATCCTCGAGTTGCTTGACGTGGAGGTCCCCCTCGAAGGGGAAGGAGGGCCACTGGGTGAAATCCGGGACTGCGGGAGGGGTGTCGTGCACGACGCTGACCCTAACCGAGTCGAAGACCGCTGTCCCTACCCGAACGACGGTGATCGTGAGTCCGTCTCGTGGGCGGCAGAGTGTCAACCGAGGGCGCGCCGAGGCCGTCGGAGAGCAGTTGTCCACAGGCTGGTGAGATCACCACCACAGCACGTCATCCACAGGCCAGGACGCCATCTGACACCGTGTTTCACGTGAAACGAGGGGTGCCTGTGGAAAACCGCTGTGGATAACCGGGGGGTTCAATCCACAGCCCCGACCACCGGCAGCGCGGGCCCGTTTCTCCCAACGAGCGAAGCGCCGGTTGGCTGCTGCCGGAGTCGGCGTTTCTGCCGGACGTCGCGCGCCGAGGGGGCACCGGGGTGGTCCATTCGGTGCCGACGCTTGATCTCCGATCCCGCCGCAGTCGGCGTTCCGGCCTTGGTGGCCGGTGCCGAAGGAGGCCATCCTCGGTCCCGGATCGCCTTTCCGTCGTCGCGGTGCCAAGGCCGGAACGCAGTGGTGCATGGGTGGGCCCGGACGATGCCCGCTCGTTTCACGTGGAACCTCGCCGTTTCACGTGGAACACCGCGAAGGAGGCAGCCGCACCTTGGCGGTCGAGCGCGGCAATTGCGGGACCGACCGGCGCTGTCCCGCAGATGCCGAGCGCCTCCCCGTGGCCGTCCAGCCGGTCCGATGGCAACCGGGCCGGCCTCCTGGAGTGAGGCGCCGACCGAGCGCGTGGCGCCCGTCGGGTTCGACCCGGTCGGCTGAGCCGGGGCGCGGTGTGGCTCGCTCTCGGCGTGAACCATGATCCCACGATCGCTACCCCAGGCGGGCTGGGGCCCGGGTCGATGCCTTCGGATGCCTGTCGAACTGCCCCCAGGACTCCGCCGGCGTTGGCCGGTTGCCCACCAAGGTTCCGCCGGCACTGGCCGGTTGCCACGAAGAATTCCCTGGGATCGGACGATTGCCACCAGGAGGTGTGGGCGGCATTCCTGCGCGCCAGGACGGCCGCCGAGAACGGCCTGACCCGTCGTCGAGACGTCCGGCGCCATGGTCGGCCGTACCCGATTCAGCTACATGTCCTCCTCGATGACGATCCGGATCTGCCCGGCGAGCGGGACGCGGACAGCCGACACCATGGGCTGACATCGGTGAACTCGGCAGCTCGGAGGACACCCCGGCCGCCGTCGGCGTGGTGCAGCAGCACCTCCTGGGGCCCTGGCGCTCAGTTCGATCCGCCGCGAGCTTGAGCCCTGGGCATGTCACGGGAGTGCATTCCCGGCGCCTCGTTTCACGTGAAACGAGGCGCTGAGGTACCGCCCAGGCGGCCTAGGCGTGACTCCTCCCGCCCGAAGCAACCGACGAAGCCCTTTCAGACGCCCCAGGCGGGACGAGACGCCTCCCTGCGACCCCGGGTTGCCCTCACAGACGCATCAACGGCCTACGAGGCCCTACAGGGCCTCCTACGACTGACTCTGACGGACCGCCGTCACTGTCGAACCCCACCCACGCCGGCCCGGCGGGTGGCGGGCAGCGGGCAGCGGGCAGCGGGCAGCGGCAAGGTAGCGAGCACCAGCAACCCGTCCGCCGAGTACGGGAACTACCCCCGTGAAGCAGAACGACCACGGCGACACATTCCTCGCGCGCTGCGGTCGACGCCCGCGTTGGTGGCGGAGCCACCCCTCGCGCGTCCGTCCCCATGAGTCAGGCCGGTGACGGAACCCGCCGACCACATGGCGAGTCCGGCGGGGCTGGAGGCCCCGCCCGCCCCAGCACGAATCGTCGGCCTGCCGATGTCCGACTCATCGGGTGCCCACTCCGCCCGGACGCTGCATCGCCTGCCGCCGCCCGACCCACCAGGGCGCACCGTTTCACGTGAAACACGTCGCGCGCCGCCATCCGAATCGCAGACCACCGCCAGCAGCAAACAAACCGGCCGCGCGCCCTCGGGGGGCAACGCGGCCGGTGACGAAACCAGGGCGGGGATCAGTCCTCCGACTCCTGCTCGCCGACGCCGATGATGCCCACAATCCGCTCCAGGTCGTCCACCGTCGCAAACTCGATCGTGATCTTGCCCTTGCTCCGGCCGATGTCGACCTTCACCCGGGTGTCGAAGCGGTCGGAGAGCCGGTCGGCCAGATCGGTGAGTGCAGGGGCGTGCGGCTTGGTACGCCGCTTCGCCGCCGGCGTCTTCGCCGGCCCGTCGTTGAGCGCGAGCGCCACGATCTCCTCGGTCGCTCGTACGGACAAGCCCTCGGCGACGATCCGAAGGGCGAGCTGTTCCTGCGCCTCCGCCTCGTCGAGGCTCAGCAGCGCCCGGGCGTGGCCCGCCGAGAGCACGCCGGCGGCGACCCGGCGCTGCACCTGCGCCGGGAGGTTCAGCAGCCGAATCGTGTTGGAGATCTGCGGCCGGCTGCGGCCGATCCGCCGCGCCAGCTCCTCATGGGTGGCGCCGAACTCCTCCAGCAGCTGCTGGTAGGCCGCGGCCTCTTCGAGCGGGTTGAGGTTCGCCCGGTGGATGTTCTCCAGGAGGGCGTCCCGGAGCATCGCGTCGTCCTTGGTGTCCCGGACGATCGCCGGGATGCTTTCCCGGCCCACCGCCTGGGCGGCCCGCCACCGGCGCTCGCCCATGACGAGTTCGTACTTCTCGGCGTCGAGTTGGCGGACGACGATCGGCTGGAGAAAGCCGACCTCCTGGATCGAGGTCTTCAGCTCCTCCAGCGCCTCCTCGTCGAAGACGTGCCGGGGCTGCTTCGGGTTCGGCACGATCGCGTCGACCGGGATCTCGGCGAAGCGGGCACCCGGGACCGGGCTCAACTGCGGCTCGGGCGGCGCCGACGGAGTGGCGACCGGCGCGGTCACCGCCTCGACGGGAACGTCACCCGTCGTACGCTCCGGATCGGCCTCGACGGGCGCGGTGAGGGTGGTGCCCGGCGCCTCCGGTGCCGGCCCGGTCGGGATCAGCGCCCCGAGCCCTCGACCCAGACCGCCACGGGGACGGTTCTTCATGCGACGCCTCCCAGCGACTCGTGCGCACTACGCATTCCGGCTCACCGGCTCCTTGACACCGCGCTCGGCGATCTCCTGGGCGGCCTCGAAGTAGCTCGTCGCCCCCCGCGAACCGGGATCGTAGGTCATCACGGACTGCCCGTAGCTGGGAGCCTCGGACACCCGGACGTTGCGCGGGATGACCGCCTGGAGGACCTTGTCGCCGAAGTGGTTCCGGACGTCCTGCTCGACCGCGTCGGCCAGTCGGGTACGCCGGTCGTACATGGTGAGCAGGATCGTGGAGACCTCGAGCTTGGGGTTGAGGTGCTGCCGTACCAGGTTGATGTTGTTGATCAGCTGGTTGAGGCCCTCCAGCGCGTAGTACTCGCACTGGATGGGGATCAGCACCTCCTGCGCGGCGACCAGCGCGTTGACCGTCAGCAGGCCGAGCGAGGGCGGGCAGTCGATGAAGACGTAGTCGAAGTGCCCCGGGTACGCGTCGATGGCCCGGGCCAGCCGGGACTCCCGGGCGACCACGGACACCAGCTCGATCTCCGCGCCCGCCAGGTCGATGGTGGCCGGCACGCACCACAAGTTGGGGATGCCCTCGACCTCCTGGGCGACCTCCTCCAGGGGCACGCTGTTGATCAGGCAGTCGTAGACGTCCGGCACGCCGGTGTGGTGCGGCACGTTGAGCCCGGTCGAGGCGTTGCCCTGCGGGTCGAGGTCGACCACCAGCACCCGGTTGCCGTGCAGGGCGAGCGCCACCGCCAGGTTCACCGTGGTCGTGGTCTTACCCACGCCGCCCTTCTGGTTCGCGACGCACATGACCCGGGTCCGGTCGGGCCGAGGCATGGTCACCTCGCCACTCGGATTCAGGATCTGCACGGCGCGCATCGCCTCCATAGCCAACGGTGGGTCATCCTCTTCGCGCGTCGGGGTTTCACGTGAAACGTACGCGGCGGCGGCTGCGTCGGCGGCCACGCCCCCGGCCGCCGGCCCCGGCGTGTTCACGGCGACGGACTCGGAGTCCGCCACCGCGCCCGGGTGCGGCTGCTGGGGTACGGCGGGCGGCACGTTGCCGCCGACCGGTGTCTCGAAGCGGGACGGCGCGCCGGAGTTGCGTTGGACCGGGGCGGCGCGGTCGCTGGGCGCGTTGACCGGCCGGCCCGCGTCGTCCGCGATCGGCGGCGGCGGAATGTACGACTCGGGAGAGGGGCGTGCGGCGCCGACCGCGGGCACGTCCCGCCGGACCACCGGATCGCAGTCCGGCGGGCCGGCGGAACCCGGCTGGCCGTCGGCGGGCCCGAAGTCGTGGTCGGTTTCACGTGAAACAGGGTCCACTCCGGAGGGAAGGCCCTCCGGGCGTTTCACCCGTGGATCGTCGTACCTGCCGTCGTCATGCACCTGTCATCCCTGCCCGCTCCGGATGGTCGGTCCGCATCCCGTCAATCAGGCCACACGCGCACTCGCACCGCAGCGCGTACGGTCCCGGCGGGAGCGGTCGGGACCCGGTGCGCCCGACGCCCGCCCGCCCCACACTATCGACGCGCGGCCAGCCTACGGGGGACGGGCGCGGCGGGTCCATCTCGGTTGTCCGCCGGCCGGGGCGACACGCCGGAACCCGAGCGGGGATCACCGAGCGCGCTTGCGTCCGCCCCGTGACCGCTTGGGTGCCTTCTTGGCGGACGGCGGTCGGACCACCCGCTCGCGCACGATCTCCACCACGGTGGTCGGCGGGTCGATGACGCCGACACCGCAGAGGTGCACGCTCGGCTCGCCACCGCCGAGCCGGTCGATGATCTCGGCGTGCTCCGCGATCTCCGCCGCCGCGGAAGAGCCCTTCACGGCGATCAGCCGGCCGCCGGGTACGACGAGCGGCAGGCACCAGCCGGAGAGCCGGTCTAGCGGCGCGACCGCTCGCGAGGTCACCACGTCGGCGCTGAACGGGCCGGTGCCGGTCGCGTCGGTGGCCGCCTCGTCGGCCCGACCACGGAACACCCGGACCGTCTTGGCCAGCCCGAGCTGCTGCACCGCCTCGATCAGGAAGGAGGTACGCCGGGCCAGCGGCTCGACCAGGATCACCTGGAGGTCGGGGCGGGCGATCGCCAGCACCAGCCCGGGCAGCCCGGCGCCGGAGCCGACGTCGATGACGCTGGCCCCTTCCGGGATGCGCTCGGCCACGGCGGCACAGTTGAGCAGGTGCCGGTCCCAGATCCGGGGCGCCTCCCGCGGGCCGATCAGGCCGCGCACCACCCCGTCGGTGGCGAGCAGCTCGGCGTACGCGGCCGCCAGGTCCAGCCGGTCACCGAAGAGCGTCCGGGCCGCCGGAGCCAGCGCGGCCGGCAGCGCGGCGTCCTCCGGCGAGGGAACGGGGCCGACAGGCGACGGCCCGGGCGGCGTACCACCCGGGCCGGTCACGGCGTCGGCCGTGGCGTCGTCGTGGGTCACCCGGTCAGTCCGCCGGCCGGACGATGATGCGCCGGTTCGGCTCGACGCCCTCGGACTCGCTCTCCACACCGCTCATGGCGTTGACCACGTCGTGCACGCACTTGCGCTCGAAGGCGGACATCGGCTCCAGCCGGACCGGCTCGCCGTGCTCCTTGACCTTCTCCACCGCGTTCTTGGCCACGGCGGCGAGCTCCTTGCGGCGGGTGGCGCGGTAGCCACCGACGTCGAGCAGCAGGCGGCTCGGCGTACCGGTCTGGCGGAACACCGCGAGCCGGGCCAGCTCCTGGAGCGCCTCCAGGGTGGCGCCGCGCTGGCCGACCAGGTTCTGCAGCCGGGCGCCGACCACCTCGACGACCGGCCGTCCGCCGGAGACGAGCTCGTCGATGTCGCCGTCGTAGTCGAGGATGTCGAGCAGGCCCTCGATGTAGTCGGCGGCGATCTCGCTCTGCGCGAAGAGCTCGCCCTCGCCGGCGGCCTTCTTCGGGGCGGCGCCCGCCTCGGCCGCCGCCTCCCCGGCCTCCTCGGGCTCGCCGTCACCGGTCGCGGCGGTCGGCACGATCTCCTCGTCCACGGACTGCTCCGCACTGGGGATGCTGGTGTCGGTCACGGTGTCATCTCCGTACTCGCTCGGCCGGACCGTCGGGTCCGCTGGTTTCCCGGGGCACCCGGCGGGAGAAGGCCGGTGCCCACGGGCACGTCTTGTACGGGCAGTCTCGCCCGTGACCGCGCCAGGCGCGGCGGTTCCGGCCCGGCGCCGGCCGTACGGCGGCTGCGCGATGCCGGAAGGCCGCCGCCGGTGGTCCCGACGGCGGCCCTGGGTCAGCCCTGCCGCTTGGCCGGCCGACCCTTCTTCGGGTTGGTCGGCTTCGCACCCGGCTTCGGCCCGGCGACCTTCGGCGCGGCGGGCTTGGCCGGCACCTGCGCGGCCGGCTTGGCGCGGTTGAGGAAGCCGCCGGTCCTGGCCGGCTGCACCGCGTTGCGGGGCGCCGTGCCGCCGGGCTTCTGGTTGGTCACCAGCGGCGGGAACTTGCGCAGCACCCACTGCTGCTGGCCGAGGGTGAAGAGGTTGTTGGTGACCCAGTAGATGATCACACCGATCGGGAAGATCGCGCCGGAGATCAGCAGTGACAGGGGGATGCCGTAGAGCATCAGTCGCTGCACCATCCGCTGCTGCGGGTCCTCGGCCCAGCCGGTCTTGAGGATCATCTGGCGGCTGGTCAGGTAGGTGGTGCCCATCATGACCAGGACCAGGATGCCGGCGATGATCTTCACGGTGGTGCCGTTGGCGCCGAGCCGGGCCAGCTCGTCGGCGGTCGAGCCGAACTTGCCGGCGATCGGGGCGGTGAAGATCTTCGCGCTGGAGGCGCTGTTGAACTGGTCGACCGTCCAGCCGTAGAGGGTCTTGTTCGACTTGGCCGGGTCGAGGCGACGCAGCACGTGGAAGAGACCGAGGAAGACCGGGATCTGGAGGAACATCGGAAGGCAGCCCATCAGCGGGTTGGCCTTTTCCTTCCGGTAGAGCTCCATCATCTCCTTCTGGAGCGTCTCCCGGTCACCCTTGTGCTTCTCCTGCAGCTCCTTGACCTTGGGCTGGAGCGCCTGCATCGCCCGCTGCGACTTGATCTGCTTGACGAAGACCGGGAAGAGGATCACCCGGACGGTGACCACCAGGAAGATGATCGCGAGGATCCAGGCCCAGTTCGTGCCGAGCACCGAGCCGACCGGCACCTTGATGGCGTCCCAGGCCGAGTGCCAGGTCAGCAGGATCCACGAGATCGCGTAGTAGATCCAGTCGAGACTCAATTCTCAGGCTCCAGTCACGTCGGCACGGCGGCGGCCGCCCGGCTCGGGCACCGGGTCGTGTCCACCTGGGTGGAAGGGGTGGCAGCGCGACAAGCGCAGGACCGTCAGGCCAGCTCCCCGGAGCGCGCCGTGCCGGGCCACCGCCTCCAGGGCGTACGCACTGCACGACGGGTAGAACCGACAGCGGGCCGGCAGCGCCGGGCTTATCCAACGACGGTACGCGACGATGGGGCCACTCAGCACTCGGGCACCCAGGCTGGTAGGCCGCGAACCGGCGGATCCGGTGCTCATCGGGACCGCCGCCCCCGGGGCGCTCGTGCGGCGGCGATCGCCGCGTCCAGGTCGGCCCCCAGCCGGAGGTAGTTCGCCTCGGCGGCGGCGGGCAGTGCGCGTACCACCAGGGTGCTTCCCTCGGGCAGCGCGGCCAGGCGCTCGCGGACCAGGTGCCGCAGCCGGCGCCGGACCTTGTTGCGGACCACGGCGGGGCCGACGGCTTTGGACACGACGAAGCCGGCGCGGGTCGGCGCGGAGATCGTCTCCGTGCCGCTGACCCGCGCCGGCTCCGGCGAGGTTGTCGCGGTGGGTTCGGGGGTCGCCGGCAGCGTCAGGTGAACGACGACGGCACCTCGTCCGGCGCGTCGGCCACCCCTGACCGCTGCGGCGAAGTCGTTGCTGCGCCGCAGTCGCTGTGCGGCCGTCAGCACGACTGCCCACGTCCCCCGGACCGGACCCGGTCGGCTCAGGCCGACAGGCGGGTGCGGCCCTTGGAGCGGCGGGTCGAGATGATGGCGCGACCGGCCCGGGTGCGCATGCGCAGCCGGAAGCCGTGGGTCTTCGCGCGCCGGCGGTTGTTCGGCTGGTAGGTGCGCTTGCTCACGTCAGGCTCTCCGTTTTCGTACGTCCACGGCGCGGGATCGCCGGGGTCGTGTGGTGGTCCAGGCCACCTCGGCGGTGACCTCCGATCCATGCTGCCCGGCGACCCGGGACCTCGGCGATGCGGGGAAGCGATCGCGGACAGCAAGCACCCATCACCCTAGCAGAGGGCGACAGAGCAGCCCCTCCAGCCTACGCAGGGGGGCAATGACCGTCAAACAGGTCACCGGAGGCACGAGCAGGGCGGCGGTCCGACCGAACCGGCGGTTTTCACTGATGCCGCCAAGCGGCCGGAGCGTCGGCGGTTGATGGTGCCCCGCCGTCGCTGTTACCGTGCCCGATTGCGGTCAGCGTCGGGGGTCCGGGTTGTCGCTGGCAGGCAAGACCGGACACGGCAGTGAATCGTTCGGCACGGTGAACCCGCGCAACGTCCCGCCCGACCAGGGGGGCAGGTCCGACCCGCGCACGGCGGGCGGCACAATCGGTCGGTACACACAGGCTGTGGATAACTTGTGGATGCCGGTCGGTCAGCCGCCCGGTGGGGTGAGGTACCACCCGCTCGAACGCGGTGGCGGGCCCGGAACGGCCGACTGGACGACAGCGGCGACCGGGAGCAGAGGCGAGGGGGTGGCACGACGGTGGCCGGTACGACCGACCTTGCTGCGGTGTGGACCGCGGCGACGGACGAACTCGCCGACGAGATCATCTCCGCGCAGCAACGCGCGTACCTGCGGCTGACCCGGCTGCGGGCGATCGTCGAGGACACCGCGCTGCTCTCCGTCCCGGACGCCTTCACCCGGGACGTGATCGAGTCCCGGCTCCGGCCGGCCATCACCGAGGCGCTCACCCGCCGGCTGGGCCGGCCAATCCAGGTCGCGGTCACCGTCCGGGTCCCCGAGGACACCGCCGGTCGACCCGCCGGCACCGTCTACCGCAGCGGCCCGGAGCCGGCGCAGCTCGGCCTCGACGTGCCCGCGGACGACTTCGCCCCGGAACCGCCCGCCTTCGCGGACCTGGCGCCGGGCTACCCGGAGCTGCCCCCCGAGCCGGAGCCGCCGGTAGCGCCGCCGGCATCCGACGGCCACCGCCCGGGCCGCATCCCGGCCAGCCGGGACGGCGGCCAGGACACCCTCTTCGGCGCCGCGTTCGCCGAGCCGCTGCGGGGCGCCGGTCCCGGGTCGGATCGGCGCGGCTTCGAGGAGCGCGCCCTTCCCGAGGGGCCAGGGGTCGACGGCCGCGGCTTCGAGCCCGCGTACCGGGGCGAGGCCAGGCCGCCGCGCGACCAGCACGGTCCGCGCGGCCTGCCGCGCGACGGGGGTACGGACAGCGGCCCCGGCCGCTCGCCCGCCGACCACCGACCCGGCGGGCGGGACGACCGTCGCCCCGGGGGCGCGGAGGGCGGCGGCAACCGGCTCAACCCGAAGTACATGTTCGAGACGTTCGTCATCGGCTCGTCGAACCGGTTCGCCCACGCGGCGAGCGTCGCGGTGGCCGAGTCGCCGGCGAAGGCGTACAACCCGTTGTTCATCTACGGCAGCTCCGGGCTGGGCAAGACCCACCTGCTGCACGCCATCGGGCACTACGCCACCACGTTGGGTAACGCCCGCTCGGTCCGGTACGTCTCGACCGAGGAGTTCACCAACGACTTCATCAACTCCCTGCGCGACGACAAGACCAGCGCGTTTCAGCGCCGCTACCGCGACGTCGACATCCTGCTGATCGACGACATCCAGTTCCTGGAGAACCGCGAGCGGACGCAGGAGGAGTTCTTCCACACCTTCAACACGCTGCACAACGCCAACAAGCAGATCGTGATCACCTCCGACCGCTCGCCGAAGCAGCTGGCGACGCTGGAGGACCGGCTGCGCACCCGGTTCGAGTGGGGCCTGCTGGCCGACATCCAGCCGCCGGATCTGGAGACCCGGATCGCGATCCTGCAGAAGAAGGCGGCCCAGGAGCGGCTGTACGCCCCGCCGGATGTGCTGGAGTTCATCGCCTCCCGGGTGTCGAACTCGATCCGGGAACTGGAGGGCGCGCTGATCCGGGTCACCGCGTTCGCCAGCCTCACCCGGTCGAACGTCGAGCTGTCGCTGGCCGAGGAGGTGCTGCGGGACTTCATCCCGGACGGCACCGGGCCGGAGATCACGGCCGACCAGATCATGGTCTCCACCGCCGACTACTTCGGGGTGAGCCTGGAGGACCTGCGCGGGCACTCCCGGTCCCGGGTGCTGGTCAACGCCCGCCAGGTCGCCATGTACCTGTGCCGGGAGCTGACCGACCTGTCGCTGCCCCGGATCGGGCAGGCCTTCGGTGGCCGGGACCACACCACGGTGATGCACGCCGACCGGAAGATCCGTCAGCAGATGGCGGAGCGCCGCTCGCTCTACAACCAGATCGCCGAGCTGACCAACCGGATAAAGCAGAACACCTGAGCCACGGGTTCAGGTCGCGGCGCGGCGTCAGACGCGCGAACTGAGGTCGTCGTTACGTACGACACGCCGGCGTCCGCCGGTGAGAGAGCGCGGAGACGCGCCCGGCCAGTTCGGCCGGGCGCTTTTTCGTGCCTATGAGAGCCGACGGTTGACCCTGCACCGGGTCGAGGGCCCAGGATCGGTGTCGTGTTCGTCCACAGCACGCCCCGGTTGTCCACACCCCCTGTTCCACAGGCGGTGGAAAACCACGTAGCGTCCCGAGCCGGTTACCCACAGACTGTGGACAAACCCTGGGGACGGAGCTGTGGACGCCTGGGGACGACGGTCCGGTTGTCCACCGACGACGGTCGACCTGTGGGCGGCCTGTTGAAGGTTCTGGGGACGACGGCTCCGGGGGCCCTCGCCGCTGTCCACAGCACTGGGGAGAAACCCGGTGGATTACCCGTGGACAACCGGTGGACAACCGTGGACAACCTGGGGGTTCGGCCGGCCTGTGGACCACAACACCGGTTTACCCCCCGGTTCTCCACAGCCAAACCACCGGTGGATAACCTGTCTGACCTGGGCCGACGCGGGTTCTCCACAGTTTGCACAGGTGCGATGAAGACGATGAGTTATCTCTTCTAAAAGAATCAAAAACCAATCATCACCGTTGGACTTTCTGTGGATCGGTTCGGCCGCTGCCGTCGGCGGTCGCTCCGGCATCTGGATCAACGGGGTCGGGCGCACAGCCGATGCCCACGCGCCCTAAGGTGCGATGGGTACCCGCACGGTCGGGCGGGACGGTGGGCAGCGGTCGGCATGAGAGAGTTGTCGCTGACGTCGACGCGGAGGCATTGATGAAGTTCCGAGTAGAGCGCGACGCGCTCGCCGAAGCGGTGGCGTGGACCGCGAAGAGCCTGCCCAACCGGCCGTCCGTACCGGTGCTCGCCGGGGTGATGCTCCGGGTCACCGACGGAAACCTGCAGGTCTCCGGCTTCGACTACGAGGTCTCCAGCCAGGTGACCGTCGAGGTGCAGGGGGACGCCGACGGCGCCGCCCTGGTCTCCGGCCGCCTGCTCGCCGAGATCACCAAGGCGCTGCCGGCCAAGCCGGTGGACATCGCCGCGGTCGGCGCCCACCTGGAGCTGGTTTGCGGCAGCGCCCGGTTCACCCTGCCGACCATGCCGGTGGAGGACTACCCGGCCCTGCCCGAGATGCCCGAGAGCGCCGGCACCGTCGACGCGGCCGCCTTCGCCGCCGCCGTCGCCCAGGTGGCCGTGGCCGCCGGCCGGGACGAGACGCTGCCGATGATGACCGGCGTCCGGCTGGAGCTCTCCGGCGGCACGCTGGCGATGCTCGCCACCGACCGCTACCGCCTCGCGCTGCGCGAGATGGAGTGGAACCCGGACGACCCGGAGATCAGCATCAACGCGCTGGTGCCGGCCCGCACCCTGCACGACACGGCCAAGGCCCTCGGCCCGCTCGGCGGCCAGGTGAACATGGCGCTCTCCCAGGGCGGCGCGGGCGAGGGCATGATCGGCTTCTCCGGCGGCACCCGGCGCACCACCAGCCGGCTGCTCGACGGGGCGAACTACCCGCCGGTGCGCTCGCTCTTCCCGGCCACCCACAACGCCGAGGCGCGGGTGCCGGTCAGCACGCTGATCGAGGTGGTCAAGCGGGTCGCCCTGGTGGCCGAGCGGACCACCCCGGTGCTGCTGAGCTTCTCCTCCGACGGCCTGGTGGTCGAGGCGGGTGGCACCGAGGAGGCGCGGGCCAGCGAGGCGATGGAGGCCACCTTCACCGGCGAGCCGCTGACCATCGGCTTCAACCCGCAGTACCTGATCGACGGTCTGGCCAACCTGGGCGCCCAGTTCGCGCAGCTCGCGTTCGTCGACGCCTTCAAGCCGGCGGTGATTTCCCCCGCCGGGGAGGATGGCGAGGTCATCCCGGGGTACCGGTACCTCATCATGCCGATCCGCGTGTCCCGCTGATCGCAGCCCCAGCAGACCCAGACGCACGGAGGTAGGAGCAGATGCAGCTCGGCCTGGTAGGACTCGGCCGGATGGGCGGCAACATGCGCGAACGGTTGCGCGCCGCCGGGCACGAGGTGGTCGGCTTCGACCACAACGCGGAGCTGAGCGACGTGCCGAGCCTGGCGGCGCTGGCCGAGAAGCTGGAGTCGCCGCGCGCGGTCTGGGTGATGGTCCCGGCCGGTGTCACCGACGCGACCATCGACGAACTCGCCGGCGTGCTGGGCGAGGGCGACATCATCATCGACGGCGGAAACTCGCGCTTCAGCGACGACGGCCCCCGCGCCGAGCGGCTCGCCGAGCAGGGCATCGGCTACCTGGACGTCGGCGTCTCCGGCGGCGTCTGGGGCCGGCAGAACGGGTACGCCCTGATGGTCGGCGGCGCCCAGGAGCACGTCGAGCGGCTGATGCCGATCTTCGAGGGGCTCAAGCCGGAGGGCGAGTACGGCTTCGTGCACGCCGGCCCGGTCGGCGCCGGCCACTACGCCAAGATGGTGCACAACGGCATCGAGTACGGCCTGATGCACGCCTACGCCGAGGGCTACGAGCTGCTGGCCGCCTCGGAGCTGGTGACCAACGTGCCGGGCGTCTTCAAGTCCTGGCGCGAGGGGACCGTGGTCCGCTCCTGGCTGCTCGACCTGCTCGACCGGGCCCTCGACGAGGACCCGGAGCTGGCCGAGCTGAGCGGCTACACCGAGGACACCGGCGAGGGCCGCTGGACGGTCGACGAGGCGGTCCGGCTCGCCGTGCCGCTGAACGTCATCACCGCCTCGCTCTTCGCCCGGTTCGCCTCCCGCCAGGACGACTCGCCCGCGATGAAGGCGGTCGCCGCACTGCGCCAGCAGTTCGGCGGGCACGCCGTCCACAAGCGCTGAGCGGTATCCACAGCCTGTGTACGTCCGCCGGCTCGAACTGGTCGACTTCCGCTCGTACGAGCAGGTCGGCGTCGACCTGGAGCCGGGGCCGAACGTCCTGATCGGCGCCAACGGCGTCGGCAAGACCAACCTGGTCGAGGCGCTGGGCTACGTGGCGACCCTGGACTCGCACCGGGTCGCCACGGACGCCCCCCTGGTCCGGATGGGCGCCGCCGCCGCGGTGATCCGCTGCGCGGTGGTGCACGAGGGGCGGGAACTCCTGGTCGAGCTGGAGATCGTCCCGGGCAAGGCCAACCGGGCCCGGCTGGGCCGCTCACCCGCCCGACGGGCCCGGGACGTGCTCGGCGCGCTGCGGCTGGTGCTCTTCGCCCCGGAGGACCTGGAACTCGTCCGGGGCGATCCCGCCGAGCGCCGCCGCTACCTGGACGACCTGCTGGTGCTCCGGCAGCCCCGGTACGCCGGGGTGCGCGCCGACTACGAGCGGGTGGTCAAGCAGCGCAACGCCCTGCTGCGCACCGCGTACCTGGCCCGCAAGACGGGTGGGTCGCGGGGCGGGGACCTGTCCACCCTGGCGGTCTGGGACACCCACCTGGCCCGGCACGGCGCCGAGCTGCTGGCCGGCCGGCTGGAACTGGTGGCCGCCCTGGCCCCGCACGTGACGAAGGCGTACGACGCGGTGGCGGCGGGCCGGGGCGCGGCGGGGATCGCGTACCGGCCGTCGCTGGACCTGGCCGAGCCGACCACCGACCGGGCGGTGCTGGCCGAGGCGCTGACCGCCGCGCTGGTCGAGGCCCGGCCGAACGAGATCGACCGCGGTACGACCCTGGTCGGCCCGCACCGTGACGAGCTCAGCCTCACCCTCGGCCCGCTGCCCGCCAAGGGGTACGCCAGCCACGGCGAGTCCTGGTCGTACGCGCTGGCCCTGCGGCTGGCCGGGTACGACCTGCTGCGCGCCGACGGCATCGAGCCGGTGCTGGTGCTGGACGACGTCTTCGCCGAGTTGGACGCGGGCCGCCGGGAGCGGCTGGCGGAGTTGGTCGGCGGGGCCGGTCAGCTCCTGGTGACCTGTGCGGTCGACGACGACGTGCCCGCGGCGCTGCGCGGCACCCGGTACGCGGTGGGCGAGGGGACGGTGCGACGTGTCGACTGAGCCGGAGCGCGGCGCAGAGGGCGGTGGGCCGACCCGCCGGACCGGCGGTCCGAGCCGCGCCGCCTCGGGCGGCCAGCGCGGTGCGCGTACCCCTCGAGCAGCCGGAACCGACGCCGGCGGTGCCGCCGCCAAGGCGGCCGGTGCCGGCGCGGACGCCGCGCCTGATCGTCGCGGCGCCGGAGCCGGCGGGCCGGCACGATCGGCCGGCGCGGCCGGTACCGGCAACGTCGACGGGGCGCGGCCGGCCGGCGCCGGTGCGGACGCAGCCGGGGCGCGGCCGGCCGGTGCGGGCGCCGACGCCGCAGCCGGGCCGGGCGCGGCCGGGCCGGAGTTGGCGCGGGCGGTGCTGGACGCGGCGAAGGCCCGCCGGGCGGAGGCGGCGAAGACCCGGCGGAAGAGCGCGGTCTCCGGTGACGGCGGCGAGCGGCGGCTGCGCGGCTACTCCGGGCCGGGCCCGGACCCGCGTGACCCACAGCCGCTCGGCGTGGTGCTGGAGCGGCTGATGAAGGCGCGCGGCTGGCAGCAGCCGGCCGCCGAGGCGACCGTCTTCGGCGCCTGGGAGAAGGTCGTCGGGCCGGAGATCGCCCAGCACAGTCGCCCGGTCAAGCTGGAGGACGGCGAGCTGACCGTGGAGGCGCGCTCGACGGCCTGGGCCACCCAGCTGCGGCTGCTCGCCGGCTCGCTGCTCAAGCGGATCGCCGGCGAGGTGGGCCACAACGTGGTGCGCAAGCTGCACATCCACGGCCCGGCGGCGCCGTCCTGGTCGAAGGGCCCGCGGCGGGTCCGGGGCCGCGGCCCGCGCGACACCTACGGCTGAGGCGAGCTCACCGCTCGGCGCGGCGGGCCTCCCGCTCGGCGCGCTTGCGTTCCCGTTGCTCACGGCTCCAGCGCTTGCGGTTCTCCAGGTCCCGCTTCCACGCCTCGCGAGCCTGGGTGGAACCGCCCTGCACGGCGCCCGGCACCCCCTCGGCCGGGCCGGCCAGGTACTTGTAGGCCCAGGCCCACAGCCTGCCGCCCTCCCCGGGAGCCCGCTGCTGCCGCTTCTCCTCGCCCATCGCCGACCTCTCCTCGATGTTTTGCGCCCCAACGATTGGTACACCAATGATTGGTACGATAGCAACGACCACGAGGAGGCTGATCGGTGCGTGACCAGTTGGACGGGGATCCGCTCGCGTTGGAGCAGCAGGTGTGTTTCGCCCTCTCCGTCGCCGCGCGCGGGGTCGTCGCCGTCTACCGGCCGCTGCTGGAGCCGATGGGGCTGACCCACCCCCAGTACCTGGTCATGCTCGCGCTGTGGCAGCACGCGCCGCTGTCGGTCCGGGAGCTGAGCCGCCTGCTCCAGCTCGATCCCGGCACGCTGTCGCCCCTGCTCAAGCGCCTCGAGGCGGCGGGCTACCTGCGGCGCGAGCGGGACGCCGCGGACGAGCGGAGCCTCGCCGTCACGCTCACCGCCAGCGGTCAGGCCCTGCGCGCCCGCGCCGAGCAGATCCCGCCGACGATCGTGGAGCGGCTCGGAATGCCGATCGAGGAGCTGCGGCGCCTGCACACCATGCTGACCGAGGTGATCGGCGCGGCCAACCGCGCCACGACCGGCACCCCCGCCGCGCCCGGCCCGACGACGTCCTGACGACGCCGACGACCCGCCCGGTCAGGTCGACCGGGCGGGTCGGCCGGCGCGGGATCAGGCGTCGGCGTAGACGGCGAAGCCGCGGTCGGCGCAGCGGCGGTAGAAGGCGGCCAGCACGCCCAGCTCGGCGCAGGTGAAGTCCCACTGCGGCGGGTCGCCGTTCTCGTCGCGCAACGCGTCGAGCCGGGTGCCCAGCCAGCGCAGCTGCTGCTCGGCGAGCCGCCCGTCGGCCAGCAGCGAGCGGAGCACCTCACTGACCGACTCGAAGGTGACCGGCTCGCCGAACGGCCGGTGCTGGGCGACGAACTTCTCCACGCCGCCGGCGATCCAGGAGCACCCGTCCGGGTCGATCACCGGGTCCTCGTCCTCGGCGGCGGCATCAGTGGCGTAGAGCACATTTTCCAGGCCGAGGATCAGGTCGACCAGTTCGGTGTAGGCGGTCGCCCGGACCGTCCCCGTTTTGGCGATGTGTTCGGCCAGCGCCGCGGTAGGTGCGGAGATCTGCGGGATGTCCACGATCTCCCCGAAGTCGACGAACTCGGCCGGCGCGACCGGATCGTAGAAGCGGCCGGTCCGCGGCCAGTGCACCGCGACGTTGTCCAGCCCCATCTGGCGTCACCCCTTGTGAGCACGTGTCGGATCGATCGGGTCGATCGTCCCGGTTACGGATGGTAAAGATCAAGACGAGCACCGGTGGCGCCGCAAAGGTACGGTACGGCCGCTCTGCGCGCGACCCCCGACCGGCCGGCGGCCCGGCCCGATTCCGTGGCGGCCCCGCCCTCGATCCCCCCTTGGCGTGTAGGGGGAGTCGCGGCCAGCGCGATTCGGGCCGCTACGGAGGTCTCAGACGCCGCGCAGGGGGTGCCGAGTGGCGTCTCTGTCGTCCGCGCACAGTAGGATTGACAACGAGACGAAGACCCGACGCGGAGCGACGGACACGGGCCTGGAGGCCCTTGGTCAAAGTACCGCGGCGGGTGGAGCCGATCGCGATCCGCGGGCAACCGCGGCGACCGGCGTATGCGATCCGTGACCTGGAGTTCCCGGGGGCGGTCCGTGCGCCGACGTCGCGTCCTGTCCGCCGAACCCGCGCCTGGCGCGCCCCTGGCGCGACCGGCGCGAGAAAGTGGCCGAGGGTGGCAGCGCAGGACAAGCAGGAGTACGGCGCCGAGTCGATCACCGTCCTCGAGGGGCTCGAGGCGGTGCGCAAGCGGCCCGGTATGTACATCGGGTCGACCGGCGAGCGCGGTCTGCACCACCTCGTGTGGGAGGTCGTGGACA
Source organism: Micromonospora sp. CPCC 206171 (assembly GCF_036906755.1). Classification (NCBI taxonomy): domain Bacteria; kingdom Bacillati; phylum Actinomycetota; class Actinomycetes; order Micromonosporales; family Micromonosporaceae; genus Micromonospora; species Micromonospora sp. CPCC 206171. Next base: position 150,371 of record NZ_JBAKHT010000004.1, read on the forward strand.
ACGCCGTGGACGAGGCGCTGGCCGGCTACTGCGACACCATCGACGTGGTGCTGCTGGCCGACGGTGGCGTCCAGGTCACCGACAACGGCCGAGGCTTCCCGGTCGACCTGCACCCCAAGCTCAAGAAGCCCGGTGTCGAGGTGGCACTGACCGTGCTGCACGCCGGCGGCAAGTTCGACGGCAAGGCGTACGCGGTCTCCGGCGGTCTGCACGGCGTCGGCGTCTCCGTCGTGAACGCCCTCTCCACCCGGATGGCGGTGGAGATCCACAAGTCCGGCTTCGTCTGGCGGCAGCAGTACTCCAACTCCAAGCCGTCGCCGCTGGAGAAGGGCGAGACCACCGACCGCACCGGCTCGGCGGTCTCCTTCTGGCCGGATCCGGACGTCTTCGAGACCGTCGACTTCGACTTCCAGACCATCTACCGGCGCCTGCAGGAGATGGCCTTCCTCAACCGGGCCCTCCGCATCCATCTGCTCGATGAGCGGGTCCCGGAGGGCGAGGAGGGCAAGCCGCGCGAGGTCACCTTCCTCTACGAGGGCGGCATCGCCGACTTCGTCCGGCACCTCAACGCCTCGAAGAACCCGATCCACAAGACGGTGGTCGAGTTCGGCGCGGAGGAGGAGGGCATGTCGGTCGAGATCGCCATGCAGTGGAACGAGTCGTACGGCGAGTCGGTCTACACCTTCGCGAACACGATCAACACGCACGAGGGCGGCACCCACGAGGAGGGCTTCCGGGCCGCGCTGACCAGCGTCGTCAACCGCTACGGCGCGGAGAAAAAGCTACTCAAGGGCGACGAGAAGCTCTCCGGCGAGGACATCCGGGAGGGCCTGGCGGCGATCATCTCGGTCAAGCTGGCCAACCCGCAGTTCGAGGGCCAGACCAAGACCAAGCTGGGCAACACGCCGGTGAAGAGCTTCGTGCAGCGGGTCTGCAACGAGTGGCTGGTCGACTGGTTCGACCGGAACCCGGCCGAGGCCAAGACCATCATTCAGAAGGCCTCCCAGGCGGCCCGGGCCCGGATCGCCGCGCAGCAGGCGCGCAAGCTGGCCCGGCGCAAGTCGCTGCTGGAGTCCGGCTCGATGCCGGGCAAGCTGGCCGACTGCCAGTCCACCGACCCGCGCGAGTCCGAGGTCTTCATCGTCGAGGGCGACTCGGCCGGTGGCTCGGCCAAGCAGGGGCGCGACCCGCGGACCCAGGCGATCCTGCCGATCCGCGGCAAGATCCTCAACGTGGAGAAGGCCCGGATCGACCGGGTGCTGAAGAACAACGAGGTCCAGGCGCTGATCACCGCGCTGGGCACCGGCATCCACGACGACTTCGACATCGAGAAGCTGCGGTACCACAAGATCGTGCTGATGGCCGACGCCGACGTCGACGGCCAGCACATCCAGACACTGCTGCTCACCCTGCTCTTCCGCTTCATGCGGCCGCTGGTCGAGCTGGGCCACGTCTACCTGGCCGCCCCGCCGCTCTACAAGATCAAGTGGAACAAGAAGGGCGACGACGCCCAGTACGCGTACTCGGACCGGGAGCGGGACGGGCTGATCGCGCTGCGCCAGCAGAAGAAGGCCAACGCCCGGCCGGACGACATCCAGCGGTTCAAGGGTCTCGGCGAGATGAACTATCCCGAGCTGTGGGAGACCACGATGAACCCGGCCACCCGCACCCTGCGCCAGGTCACGCTCGACGACGCCGCAACCGCCGACGAGCTGTTCAGCGTGCTGATGGGTGAGGACGTCGAGGCGCGCCGCTCGTTCATCCAGCGCAACGCCAAGGACGTGCGGTTCCTCGACATCTGACGGTGGTGGGCGGGTCGGCCGGGGACTCCCCGGCCGACCCGCCGGTCCACAGAGTTATCCACAGCTTGGCCGGTTTCCACAGCCGTTATCCACAGCACGAAAACGACTCTGAGTCTGATAAGGGTTAACAGTGACCGATACTCCCGAGTCCACCCCGAACGAGCCGGAGACCCCGGAGACAACCGTCGCGGCCGTCGTGCAGCACGACCGGATCGAGCCGGTCGGCCTCGAGGTCGAGATGCAGCGCTCGTACCTCGACTACGCGATGAGCGTCATCGTCGGGCGGGCCCTGCCGGACGTCCGGGACGGGCTCAAGCCGGTCCACCGCAAGATCCTTTACGCCATGTTCGACTCCGGCTACCGGCCGGACCGCGGCTACGTGAAGTGCTCCCGCGTCGTCGGTGACGTGATGGGTCAGTTCCACCCGCACGGCGACTCGGCGATCTACGACGCGCTGGTCCGGATGGCGCAGCCCTGGTCGCTGCGGTACCCGCTGGTGGACGGCAATGGCAACTTCGGCTCCCCGGGCAACGACCCGGCCGCCGCCATGCGGTACACCGAGTGCAAGCTCGACCCGCTGGCCATGGAGATGCTGCGGGACATCGACGAGGACACCGTCGACCTGCAGGACAACTACGACGGCCGGGCCAAGGAGCCCACCATCCTGCCGTCGCGGATCCCCAACCTGCTGGTCAACGGCTCCGAGGGCATCGCGGTCGGCATGGCCACCAAGATCCCGCCGCACAACCTGCGCGAGATCGGCGCGGCGGTGCAGTGGTGCCTGGAGCACCCGGAGGCGGACGAGGCGACCACCCTCGAAGCGCTGCTGGAGATCGTCAAGGGCCCCGACTTCCCCACCTACGGCCTGATCGTCGGCCAGGCCGCGATCCAGGACGCGTACCGGACCGGGCGCGGCTCGATCCGGATGCGCGCCGTGGTGGAGGTCGAGGAGGACAAGCGCGGCCGCCCCTGCCTGGTGGTCAGCGAGCTGCCCTACCAGGTCAACCCGGACAACCTGGCCGAACGGATCGCCGAGCTGATCAAGGAGGGCAAGCTCGCCGGCATCGCCGACATCCGCGACGAGTCCTCCGGGCGTACCGGCATGCGGATCGTGCTCGTGCTCAAGCGCGACGCGGTCGCCAAGGTGGTGCTGAACAACCTCTACAAGCACACGCAGCTCCAGGAGACCTTCGGCGCCAACATGCTGGCCTTGGTCGACGGGGTGCCGCGCACGCTGAACCTGGCCCAGTTCATCCGCTACTACGTCGAGCACCAGATCGACGTGATCCGCCGGCGGACCGCGTTCCGGCTGCGCAAGGCCGAGGAGCGGGCGCACATCCTGCGCGGTCTGGCCAAGGCGCTGGACGCCCTCGACGAGGTGATCGCCCTGATCCGGCGCTCGCCCACGGTGGACGACGCCCGGCAGGGCCTGATCCGGCTGCTGGAGATCGACGAGATCCAGGCGACCGCGATCCTGGACATGCAGCTGCGCCGCCTGGCCGCCCTGGAGCGGCAGCGGATCATCGACGACCTCACCAAGCTCGAGATCGAGATCGCCGACCTCAAGGACATCCTCGCCAAGCCGGAGCGGCAGCGCAGGATCGTCTCGGAGGAGCTCGGCGAGATCGTCGCGAAGTGGGGCGACGAGCGGCGTACGAAGATCGTGCCGTTCGACGGCGAGGTCTCCATGGAGGACCTGATCGCCCGCGAGGACGTGGTGGTCACGATCACCCGCACCGGGTACGCCAAGCGGACCAAGGTCGACCTGTACCGCTCGCAGCGGCGCGGCGGCAAGGGCGTCAGCGGCGCGACGCTGCGGCAGGACGACATCGTCAGCCACTTTTTCGTATGCTCCACCCACGACTGGATCCTGTTCTTCACGAACAAGGGCCGCGTCTACCGGGCCAAGGCGTACGAATTGCCGGAAGCCAGTAGGGTGGCCAAGGGCCAGCACGTGGCCAACCTGCTCGCCTTCCAACCGGACGAGCAGATCGCGCAGATCATCGAAATCCCGAACTACCAGGTGGCTCCCTACCTGGTACTGGCCACGAAGAACGGCCTGGTGAAGAAGACGCGGCTCGAGGAGTTCGACTCCCCCCGTTCCGGCGGCATCATCGCGATCAACCTGCGCGATGAGGACGAGCTGGTCGGTGCTGCCCTCGTCGCGCCCTCCGACGACCTGCTGATGGTGTCGAAGAAGGCGCAGGCGATCCGGTTCAACGCCTCCGACGAGGCGCTGCGGCCGATGGGGCGGGCGACCACGGGCGTGATCGGCATGCGCTTCACCGACGACGACGTGCTCCTGGCCATGGAGGTGGTTCGGGAGGGTCTGGACGTTCTGGTGGCCACGAACGGGGGATACGCGAAACGTACCCCGATCGAGGAATACCCGGTCCAGGGCCGGGGAGGTAAGGGCGTGCTGACTGCGAAGATCACCGAGCGACGCGGTGGTCTGGTCGGCGCGGTCGTGATCGACCCGGAGGACGAGCTGTTCGCCATCACGAGCAACGGCGGCGTCATCCGGACTCCGGTGAAGCCTGTACGCCGTACGCGTGACCGGAACACAATGGGGGTCAAGCTGATGGACCTCCCGGACGGCGTGACTATCGTGGCGATTGCTCGCAATGCCGACGAGCCTGACGAACAGGACTAGTTGAATGACGGAGACACAGGCGAAGTCGGGGAACAAGGGGACCTCGGCCACCCCGGTCGACGAAGAGGCCGCCAACAGCGGCACATCGGCGGCCGGCCGCGCCGCCGTGGGCCGGGCGACCGTCCCCGCCGACGCGCCTGCCCCGAAGTTCACCCGGGCTCCCGGCATGGCACCGCCGCCGGACAAGCCCGGGGAGGACTCGGGGGCGAGCGAGAAGGCCGAGACGCCGGGTGAGGCGCCGGCTTCCGTGGCCGCGCCGGTCAGCGCCCCGGTCGCGCCGGCCACCACCACCCAGCCGATCAAGGCGGGCACCGCCACGTCCCCGTCCAGCACCGGCACCCAGCCGAAGGTGGGCGGCCCGACCAGGCCGTCGCCCGACGGGGGCCGTCCGTCCGGCACCGCCCGCCCCGCCAACGGCGGCGGCCTGCCGCCGGGCATCAGCGGAGCGGCGGCCGTCGGGGCCGCCCGCGTGGGTGACGCGGTACGCGCCGCGCGCAACTCGGTCAGCTCGGCCGCCTCCCGCGGGCCGCGCCGGGCCCGGCTGAACCTCAAGCGGATCGACCCGTGGTCCGTGATGAAGTTCGCCTTCGCCGTCTCGGTGGTGCTCTTCATCGTGGTGGTCGTCGCCACCTCGGTGCTCTATCTGGCCCTGGACGCGATGGGCGTCTTCCAGAGCGTCAACGACAGCCTCACCGACCTGGTCAACGCCGGCGGGCAGAGCTCCGGCGGGTTCCAGATCACCGCCAAGGGCGTGATCCTCAGCTCGGCGCTGATCGGCCTGGTCAACGTCGTCCTGTTCACGGCGCTCGCCACCCTCGGCGCGTTCGTCTACAACGTCTGCGCCGACCTGGTCGGCGGGATCGAGCTGACGCTCGCCGAGCGCGACTGACACCCGACGACGCCGGGGCACCGCCAACCGCGGGCGCCCCGGCGTCGCCGTGTCCGGCCCCCTCTGCCCACCCGCCCGTCGTCGGCGCGCCCGCGGGCGTGACGGCGCACGGTTGCGGCGTGTCGCGGTGTCAGCTCTGGATCTTGTCGTGGCACCGCCCGGGGGAAAGCAGTCGCCGCCTCGTCGCCGGCACGGGTACCGTCGGGTGGGACGGGCGCCACGACCACCCCGATTTGGGACCGGACGTGGCGATGGGTTAACCTTGCTCGTCGCCACGCGGGGCTATAGCTCAGTCGGTTAGAGCGCAGAGCTGATAACTCTGAGGTCGCTGGTTCGATTCCAGCTAGCCCCACCGCACACCGTTCCGACGGCTAGTCGAGCGCGAGGGGTCGCCCCATGTTCAAGAAGCTTCTGTTCCTGGTCGGCGTCGTCGGCGTGGCCGCCCTGGTCGCCAAGAAGGTCAAGGCTTCCAACGACGAGCGCGCCCTCTGGCACGAGGCCACCACCGCGCCCGATCTGCGCTGATCGCGCTGGCACCGAGCCAGCACCGGCGGCTCCACCCGCCCTCGGGGCCCTAGCTCAACTGGCAGAGCACTGCCTTTGCAAGGCAGGGGTTAGGGGTTCGAGTCCCCTGGGCTCCACCAGCACTTTCCTTGGTTGGCCTCGGTCCCGGGTACAGCCATTCGTACAGCCACCGGTCAGCATCGACAGCAGCGTCTTGGCTTCTTCGGGAGTTAGAGCACGTCGCTCGGTCCGGCCGAGGGCGGGCGGCTTGGCTGCTTTGGCGACGGTGCGCGGGAACAGGTCCATCCGCTCGGCGTCGGCCAGGGCGACGCGCAGCACGGCGTGCGCATTGATGATGCTGGCCGGCGCGAGCTTGCCCCGCGGACCGGTCAGGAACCGCTGGACGTCCGCGCGGATCGCGGCATGTCGAATGTCCCCGTCACGCGCCGCCAAGGGAGCTGAACTGGATGCCGGCCAGCCGCCAGCCCTCGGGTAACTCGATCCAGGTCTGGCTGACGCGGACGGTCAACGCCATCTCCTGCCCGCGCCAGGTCGAGTGGCTGCGCTGGACGCACCGGACGATGGCCGCGTGACCGTAGAAACACACCTCTACTTCGCTGCTCTCCAGGCTGGTGTAGTCGAACTCGGCGAACTTGCCGACCCACTGTGCTTTGTCAAGTACATAGCCCTGCTCGCCGATGGACCGAAAGTCGTCGGCCAGCAATGCGTTCAGCACGTCAGTGTCAGCGCGTAGCTCGGCCTCGTCGAAGGCACGCTGGAGTCGATGAACCTCGGAGATCACGAACAGATCCTGCCCGACCGTCCGTTCCGGTGGAAGCCGACCCCGCGAAACCGATCAAGCCGCACGACCGGCACAGTAGGGCATCCGCTCATCGCCTGATCCGTGGCTCACGCTCTGCCGACTCGCCGCTAGGTCCTAGACCCTCTGTCGCACACACCTGACGGAGATGTGTAGCGGATCAGTTGGCGGATCATACCGGGGCAGCGCGAATGTGCGAGTCCCACCTGACGCTTGACGAATCCGTCCCAGGTGTTGCTTGACGGTTGGCCTAGAGATAAGTGCAGAGATCGCATCGCGTCCTGGCGCTACGGGGTCCTGGCGTGGTGGTGAACCGGCCCTCGGTGTGGCCTGGCCGATGATTCTTCCGCGCCGTGCTGGTCTGTACGCCGAGTACCGACTCACGGGAGGCTGACACCATGCGAAAACTGACCTTCGGCATGAACCTGAGCCTGGACGGCTACATCGCCGCGCCCGGCGACGACCTCGGCTGGAGTGTGCCGAGCGACGAGCTGTTCCAGTGGTGGTCCGACCGGGTGAGGGCGACAGGGATGGCGCTGTACGGGCGCAAACTGTGGGAGACGATGAGCTCCCACTGGCCGACCGCCGACCAGCAGCCGGGTGCCACACCGGCGGAGATCGAGTTCGCCCGCCGCTGGCGGGACATGCCGAAGGTGGTGTTCTCCTCGACGACCAGCACGGTCGACTGGAACACCCGCCTGGTCACCGGCGACGCGGTCACCGAGATCACCCGGCTCAAGGCCGAGGACGGCGGCCCCATGGATATCGGCGGTGCCACACTCGCCGCAGTGGCCATGCGGGACGGGCTGATCGACGAGTACGCGATCGTCACCCATCCGGTCCTGGTAGGTGGCGGCACGCCGTTCTTTGCGGCCCTGGACAACTGGGTGAAACTGACCCTGGTGGAGACCCGGACGTTCCCTGACGGCGTGGTCCTGACCAGGTACGAGACCAGGCGCTGAGTACCCCAACCTCGGATCGGCCCGGGCTTCGGGCCGCCCAAGGATCTCGTGGCGCTGTGTTTCGAGGCGATCGTGATACCCGTCCCGGATCACAGACCGTGTATGGCACAAGACACGCCTTGCCGTGCGCTGTCTAGTCCCACCTGATGCGTGACGTGACGGGACACCGGGGCAGCGCGAACAGTTGCCGAATTCCGCTCTATCAGATCAAGGCGGCCCGCAAAGCGGGCCGCGCCGGCCCGGCCCCGGCCTGCTGGCGATCTCCGGCCGGCATCGGCCGGGCCGGCCGGCCATGCTTGGAGACGACCAGGACTCGAAGACCTCGGGGGCTCCGCCCCGAACCCCGGCCCTCCTCAGAGATCGGCCGGGAGCGGATCACCTCGCCGGGCACCACAAGGGCTACCAGCCTCCCCGGACGGGGCCAAGATCGTACGTCCGGTAGGGCGCTCCACCTTGTCGCCGTCCGGGGAGGCTGGACGGTCTACGACTGCCCGACGAGGAGATCCGCCAGCGAGGCCAGGTCCGCAGGAGGTCCACGGACGGCGAGGGAGTGGTGAGAGATACCGAGTGGCGTTTCCGCTGCTAGAGCGCGAGCATCGCCGCCGCGACCTCACCGGCGGCCGCATCGGGGATCGCCGTCGCGGCCCGTTCGAGCACGAGCAGCCGCGCACCGGGGATCTCGCGCGCGAGCGCTTCGCCGTTGCCGACAGGGAAGAACGGGTCGCGGCGACCGTGCACCACCAGCGACGGGATCGCGAGCTCGGACAGGCGCTCGCGCCAGCGCGGCTCGCAGTCGAGCTTGGCGAACACCATGCCCAGGTGGTTGGCCATCTGCACCGCGGGCTCCGTGCCCGGCGTGCGGTCCCATCTGCGCTCGGCGGTCGCGCGCGCGGCGACGGGGTCGTCACCGAGGATCTCTGCGCCTGCGGCGGCGAACTCGGCCACCGCGGCGCGGTCTGACCAATCGGGCATCGAACGCGAGAACAACCGGGCCATCGTCGCCGCGTCATGGTCAGGCAGGTCGTCGTCGACCGGGCCTGGAGCGACGGGCCGCGTTCCTGCGAGGGTGAGCGCCGAGAACGCGTCCGGGTGGTCGAGCGCGGCGACCTGGGCGACCATTCCGCCAACGCCGATGCCTGCCAGGTGCGCCGGCCGGTCGTCGAGTTCGCGGGCGAGCGCCGCGGCGTCGGCTGCAAGATCGCGCAGCGTATACGCCGGAGCCTCGGGATCGACGGTGGTCGACGCGCCGGAATCGCGCAGGTCGTACCGCACAACGTGGCGCCCGCCGCGCGCGAGCGCCTCGCAGAGTGCGTCGGGCCAGGAGAGCATGGTCGTGCCGCCCGCGAGCAGGACGAGCGGCGCCGCCGTGTCGCCGAAGTGCTCGACCCCGAGCGTGACGCCGTCCGCCTCGACCGTCGTCATCATGCCTCCGCCGTCGCGATGACGCCGCCGGACGTGCGGAACGAGTGGACCGTCGGATACATCATGAACCTCCGGGGCGGCGTAGTGGACCGGTGGCGCGGGAACGGCGGCACAAGCTACGCGTCCCCGCCGGTGGTATGCGTCGCGTTGAACGTGCGCGACTGGGGTTGCCTCTCAGAGATGGACAACTGGCGGGGCGGAAACTCATCGGGGCCCTGTCCGCAAGGGAACGATGCCCGATCAGCCGCCTTCGCCCCATGGCTCGAGCAGTACAACACTCAACGGTGTCACACCGCACTCGGAGGACTTCCGCCGACCAGCCGCCTGTCACCAACGTTATGGCCGGGTACAGCTAGAGGTCCATACGTGCAGCTCGCCAGGTCGCTCAACTTGATCTCATAATTCTCCGGTCTCCGTGCCATCCACGTGCCAGTAGCCGGTACCCCGGACGGCCCCCAGGGGGCACGAACGGTCACGCGCTTCCTGCCTTGACCTGGCCCACCAGGTCCTTGTCGGCCGTGTTCTTCGTCCTTCCGAAATGACGGTGCGCCGGCCCGGAGGAAGCCTGACATCAACGTCTGTTCTAGCGTGTGTCGTGGCTGAGGGTGTGGGTGTGGGTGTGGGTGTGTGGATGCTGCACGCGGACCGGACCACGCTGGAGGGCCCAGTAGATGAGCAGATGCTGTCCGCCGTCCGGAGAGCGATCTCCGCGAGCCATGGCGAGATCTGGCTAGAGCACCAGCAGGGCCCCGTCCTCGGCATCGTCATCGGTGGCAACCGTGCGATGGTGCTGCGGCTGGCGGAGTCCGGAGACGCCGGCTTCCACGCCATCGACCCGGAGGCGTCGCCGGAACGGTCCGGAGAGTACGTCTTGGCCAACGGCCAGGTGGATCAGTACGCCGACCGTGACACCGTCGACGTCCGCCACGTCGTGCCGATCGTGACCCACTTCCTCGCCAGCCTGGATAGGTGGTCGGGTGTGGCGTGGCAGGACGACAACGCGATCTAACGCTGTAGGTGGGGATGGACAGGCCCGTTTCGGAAGCGCCACGGATATTGCCACGCTCGAGACGGGTGTAGTAGTCGAGGCTGACCCCGGCGAGCATGGCGACCTCTTCGCGCCGCAAGCCCGGCACGCGTCGCTCTCCGCCGTAGTCGGGAACGCCGCTTGCTCAGGGGTCACGTTCGCGCGACGAGAGATCAGAAATTCTCCGACCTCGTCCTTGGTGCTCATGACTTCCACGGTAGCCACGCTTCAGAGTCGCTTGAGGGGGCCCGTCAGTACCCCGACGCCTCAAGCGGCTGGTTCCTGCCGGATTCGTAAGAACGCCTCCGCCCGCCCCGCTGTGACGGTGCGGGGCGGGCGGGGAGTGCGTGCGGGTCGCGTCAGGCGGTGAGGAGCACCTTGATGGCGCGCCGCTCGTCCATCGCCTGGTAGCCCTCCGCGGCCTCCTCCAGCGGCAGCGTCAGATCGAAGACCTTGCCGGGGTCGATCTTGCGGTCCCAGATCAGCTGGATCAGGTCGGGCAGGAACCGGCGCACCGGCGCAGGGCCGCCGTGCAGATGGATGTCGGCGAAGAACAGCTCCAGGCCGGGCAGCTCGACATCGTGGCTGACGCCCACGAAGCCGACGTGCCCGCCGGGCCGGGTGGACCGGATGGCCTGCATCATCGACTCCTGGGTGCCGACCGCCTCGATCACGCTGTGCGCACCCAGTCCGTTCGTAAGCTCCTTGATCTTCGCCACGCCCTCGTCGCCGCGCTCCTGCACCATGTCGGTCGCGCCGTAGAACCGGGCCAGCTCCTGCCGCTGAGGGTTGCGGGACATCGCGATGATCCGCGCTGCGCCCAGCTGCTTGGCGGCGAGGACGCCCATCAAGCCAACAGCGCCGTCACCGACGACCGCGACCGTCTTGCCAGGGCCGGCCTCGGCGGCGACGGCAGCGAACCAACCGGTGCCGAGCACGTCGGACGCGGCCAGCAGCGACGGGATCAGCCCCGGGTCCGGCTGCCCCGGCGTGGCAACCAGGGTGCCATCCGCCAGGGGAATACGCGCCTTCTCGGACTGGGTCCCTACCGTCGCCGACACGAATTCGCCGTGCACGCAGCGGGACTGGTAGCCGGACCGGCAGATCTCGCACGTGTTGTCGGAGATGACGAACGACCCGACGACGAAGTCGCCGACCTTGACGTTCTTCACCTCGGGGCCGATCTCCTCGACGACGCCCACGTACTCGTGACCCATGATCTGATCCTTGACGGGCTCGAGGCCCCGGTACGGCCACAGATCGGAACCGCAGATACAGCTCGCGGTCACGCGGATGATGGCGTCGGTGGGCTCGATGATCTTCGGGTCTTCACGCTCCTCGACGCGGACATCGCCGGCGGCGTGCATAACTACTCCGCGCATCGGGTGTATCTCCTTGCTCTGATGGTGCCTGCGGCGCCGAGCCGAGTCTTGGAAGCTGCGGCATCCCCGTCTTCCCGACCCATGAAACTTCTGCGTCGGCCCCGCTGGGAGGGTGTGACAGACCCCCTCAGACGTCGTCCCGCGCTGACCCGCCCGAAACTCCTGCCATCGGCCTGCTAGGCCCTTGCGGTACCAACGGTGACAGCAACCGAGGCGGGCTCCGGCATGCCGGGCGTTCGTCCGGGTACGTGCCGACCGTGACCTTCTCGATCGCCGCACGGTGTCCGCGTACCGGCCAACTCCGGGTGGGAGCCCTGACGGCCAGACCCGCGGTCGGCAAGCTCGTCGCACACGTCCACTCGGGCAGGGGTGCGGTGGCGACCCAGGCCACCCCCAACCCGTTCCTGGCCTACGACGGCCTGCCGATGCTCGACGAGGGCCGCTCGCCGCAGGACGTCGTGACCGAGCTGCTGGCCCGGGACCCCGGTCGGGAGGTGCGGCAGGTCGGCATGGTCGACCGCCAGGGTCGCTCGCACGCCTTCACCGGCTCCCGGACAAGTGCCTGGGCGGGGCACCGCACCGGGCGGGATTACGCGGTGCAGGGCAACCGCCTGGGGGCCCGGAGACCCTCGCGGAGATCATCCGGGTGTTCGAGGACAGTCGGGAACTCGACCTGGCGGAGCGGCTCGTGCTCGCCATCGCGGCCGCCGAGGAGGCCGGCGGTGACCGGCACGGCGCACGATCGGCGACCGTGACGGTGGTCGGCGATCAGCCGTACCCGCTCTGGGACGTGCGGGTCGACGACGCCGAGCATCCGGCGTGGGAACTGCGCCGGCTGCACGGCGTCTTCCAGCAGGAAGTGCTGCCGACCATCCAGGGGCTGCCCACCCGCGACGACCCCATGGGCGAGGCCGCCCGGCAGGCGCTCGGGGCGAAGATGGAACACAAGACACCGTCAGACGCCGTCAACCAGCCAGCAACGATGGCAAGCCGCGAAGCCCTTTGAGCAAGGGTCGGTAGCGTTTCCGCCCCGATATTGTGCGGGGCATGATCAATTCGTACGCGAACCTTGACGATGCCGGGGTTGCGGTAGCAGCGGCCGGTGCCGGCGCGGACGTGGTGCGCAACATGTACGGCCAGCGGCTCACCCGCATCGACAAAGGCGCGGGGGATTTCGCCACCGCCGCCGATGTGGAGGCTGAGCAGAGGATTCTCGCCGTCATCCGGGCTGCTCGGCCCGATGACGCGGTGCTCGGCGAGGAAGGCGGGCAGCGGGGCGTGGCCGACGCCGTGCGCCAGTGGTTGGTGGATCCCCTGTGCGGCACGCTCAACTACGCAGTCGGCAACATGCTGGTGGCCGTCAACGTGGCGCTGCGCAATGGGGCAGCGGCGGTGGCCGACCCGTTCAGCGGCGAGGTCTTCTTCACCGACGGTGAGACCGCCTGGGTACGGCATGACGGTGTCGATGCGCAGCTGACGCCCACGCCCGCCACCCAGCTGGTGGACGTCAACCTGGATCCGCCGTTTCCGAGCGCGCCCGGATTCCGGGCCGTGGACCTGCTGGCCCACCCTGGGTTCGTCGAACGGTTCCGGCCGCGGGTCGTGTCCACAACGCTGGCCTTGGCCTGGGTCGCGGCCGGCAAGCGCGCCGCGTACGTCACCGATGGCGGTGACCTGGCCGAGAGCGTGCATTTCGCCGCCGGCATCGCCTTGTGCCGGGCCGCCGGCTGCGTCGTCACCGGAATCGACGGTGCCCCGATGGGGCGCGCGGGCCGCGGGCTTGTGGTGGCCGGCGACGCAGAGACCCACGGGCTGCTGATGTCGATGATCGGCAGCCGAAGCCAGAAGCGGTGACCCGTCCAGCGCCGCTACAACCAGCTTGTCGGCGAGCCGGTCCGACCCGCTGGGCTACCCGGCCGCGCTGTGGTCAGTTTCCTCTCAGGCAGAACTCGTTGCCGTCGGGATCGGCCAGCACGACGGCACCGTCCTCACCGACCTCGAGCCGAGTGGCCCCGAGGGAGACCAGCCGGTCGACCTCCGCTTGCTGGTCGCCACCGGCCGGGGCGAGCTCGAAGCGCTGCCGGTTCCGCACCTCTTTCGGGGCCACGGGCGGGCCTCCCCACGCGACCTTTGTGCCGCCGTGCGGTGACTGGATCGCGGTCTCCTGGTCCTGGTCCCACACCAGCGGCCAGCCGAGCGCCTCGCTCCAGAACACGCCGACCTCCCGGGTGCCGTCGCAGGCGACCTCCCCGAGCAGGCCGCAGCCGGCGAGGAAGGCATTGCCCGGCTCGATCACGCAGAACGCGTTGCCCTCGGGGTCGGCCAGGACGACATGCCCCTCCTCGGGGCGCTGCCCGACGTCGAGGTGGCCGGCGCCGAGCCCCAGCGCCGTCGCCACCGTGTGCTCCTGGTCGGCGTTGCTGGCGCTGGTCAGGTGAAGGTGCAGGCGGCGGTTCGGCCCCACCTGCTCCGCGCCGCCCGGGACGAACCGGAGGCTGAGCTGGGCGTCGTCACCAGGCAGGAGCGCGCCACCGGCGTCCTCGACGACCTCTCGGCCGAGCAGGCCGGCCCAGAACTGCGCCACGCGAGCCGGGTCGTGCGCATCGAAGGTCACCGTCAGCATCGGGGAGAGCATCACTGCACGGTAGACACGGGCCAACAGGACAACAAGGCGGTTTTGGAGAGGTCGGTGCGGGAGTGGCAGGTAGGACCTGCGCCCAGTCCCGCCGGTGGCGCGGGCGAGCCGCCTCTCGCTAGCGGCCCTGCTCGATGCTGGCGAGCAGCTCGACGACCCGACTCCTGATCTCGTCGCGAACCTGACGTACGACCTCGACGGGCTGCCCGGCCGGGTCGGTGAGCTTCCAGTCCTCGTAGCGCTTGCCGGGGAAGACGGGGCAGGCATCGCCGCAGCCCATGGTGACGATGACGTCGCTGGCTTCGGCCGTGTCCCAGGTGAGGCGGTTCGGGATCTGGCCGGTGATGTCGATGCCGACCTCGCGCATGGCGTCGACGGCAACGGGGTTGATCCGGTCTGCGGGTTCACTGCCGGCGGAGCGGACCTCGACGGTGTCTCCGGCGAGGTGGCGCAGCCATCCGGCGGCCATCTGGGATCGGCCGGCGTTGTGGACGCAGACGAACAGGACGCTGGTCTTGTCGCTCATCAGTGGGTCTTCCTGTCAGTTGATGGTGGGGCTGCGACGTTCGATGAGGGTGACGTCGCGCCAGGTGCCGTGGTGGCGGCCGATGCGCCGGCGGGTGCCGACGACGCGGAAGCCGCAGGCGGTGTGCAGGGCCAGGCTGGCGGTGTTCTCGGGGAAGATGCCGGACTGGATGGTCCAGATCCCGGCCTGCTCCGTGGAGGTGATCAGGGCGTCGAGCAACAGACGACCGACTCCTCGCCCGCGGGCTTCGGGGTGGACGTAGACGGAGTGTTCGACCACACCGGCGTACACGCACCGGTCGGAGACCGCCGAGCAGGCGATCCAGCCCAGGACGCGGCCGGTCTGGTCGACGGCGACCCAGCGCTGGTCCGGCATCCGGGTGGCGGTGAACCTCTCCCAGGTCGGCGGCTCGGTCTCGAAGGTGGCGTGGCCGGTGGCGATGCCGAGCCGGTAGATGTCGAGCACGGCTTCGGCGTGCGCGTCGCCCATCGCGGCGATCCTGATCCCGTTCACCGGTTCTCCTCGTCGAGCTGGGGGACGACGACGGCGTCGGCCGCGTCCCCGCTGTCGGGGTACCAGAGGGCGAGCGCGGCGACGGCGACCAGGCCGCCGGCGAGCTGGGCGGCGACGAAGCCGGGCACGGATGTCGGCATGATGCCGGCGAACGTGTCGGTGAAGGCACGCCCGATGGTGACCGCCGGGTTGGCGAACGAGGTCGACGACGTGAACCAGTAGGCGGCGCCGATGTAGGCGCCCACGGCTGCCGGCGCGGCGGCGGAGCGGCCGCTGCGGGCGAGAGCGAAGACCAGGACGACCAGGCCGGCGGTGGCCACGACCTCGGCCAGCCACAGGTTCCCGCCGGTGCGGGCGGTGCCGGACCAGGTCACGGCGGGCAGCCCGAACATGAGGTCGGCCAGGATCGCCCCGGCGATCGCCCCGGTGACCTGGGCTGCCGTGTAGGCCGCGAGGTCCCGGACGGTCAGGCCGGTGCCGGCGCGTCGCCCGAGCCACCAGTCGACGGCGGAGACGACCGGGTTGAAGTGCGCGCCCGACACCGGCCCGAAGGTCAGGATCAGCGCGCCGAGGGCCAGGGCGGTGGCGATCGCGTTCTCCAGCAACTGGAGGCCGACGTCGTCCGGCGAGAGACGGGCGGCGGCGATCCCGGAGCCGACGACGGCGGCGACGAGCAGTGCGGTGCCGGCGAACTCGGCAGTGGCCCGGCGCGGCAGGGCCAGGCTCACGCGCCGGCCTCGACGGCGGGCCGGGCGGGGATGTCCAGGAGCACGCCGAGCTGGCGGAACGCCTCCGCCTTGGCCCGGTACCAGACCCAGGTCCCGCGCCGCTCCGAGTCGACCAGGCCCGCCTCGCGCAGCACCTTCAGGTGGTGGGAGATGGTCGGCCCGGACAGGTCGAACGCGGGGGTCAGGTCGCAGACGCAGATCTCCGGCACCGAGGCGATCATCGACATCAGCCGCAGCCGGACCGGGTCACCCAGGGCCTTGAACATCGGCGCGACGACCTCCGCCTGCGCGGCGTCCAGCGGACTCGCGGCGATCGGAGGGCAGCAGGCCACCGCTTGCAGGTCCACCACCGGCAGCGCTTGTTTCGACATACCTCTAGGTTGACAGACCTCAAAACAAGGTGCAACAGTGGGGTCCTGTTTCGAAAACCGTCTAGACAAGCCGGTTGAGCCGTCCCAGGAGGAGAACCATGTCCCGCGTCCAGCTCGCCCTGCGCGTTTCCGACCTCGAAGGCTCCGTCGCCTTCTACTCCAAGCTGTTCGGCGTCGAGCCGGCGAAGCGTCGCCCCGGCTACGCCAACTTCGCCGTCGAGAACCCGCCGCTGAAGCTCGTCCTGCTCGAAGGCGAGCCCGACCAGCCCACCGTGATGGACCACCTCGGGGTGGAGGTCTTCAGCACCGACGAGGTCAGCGCGGCGACCCGGCGCCTCACCGACGCCGGTCTCATCACGCTGGAGGAGAACAGCACGGAGTGCTGCTACGCCCTCCAGGACAAGGTCTGGGTACGCGGACCCGGCAACGAGCCGTGGGAGGTCTACACCGTCAAGGCCGACTCCCCCCAGCTGGAGAAGGCGACCGCGAGCGCCTGCTGCACCCCGGCCGCCGAGAAGGAGCCCGCCACCAGCGGAGCCGCCGCAAGCTGCTGCTGACCGCCGCGGCTGCCTGCCCCACCGAGCGCGTGCGGCAGGAACGACGAGGCTTGGCTGTACGGGATCCGTACAGCCAAGTCCGTCGGCCGGGACAGCGGGCGGCGGCAGGGGCTACCTATCCTCTGCGCCATGGGCGCTCTCAAACCGTGGCATCTGCTCGCTCTGATGATCTGTGTGCTCCTACCGACCGCGGCGGCGGTCGTGGGCGGGGTCTGGGCGGTCCGTCGCTCACGCAACCGCCGATGAGCGACCCCACGCCGCAGGTCCTCCAGCTGTACTGCCGGGTGGAGGTGTCGGTCACCGACCCCGCCGCCCTGACCGCACACGCGGTGGCCCAGCTCCGCACGGCCGACATCGACTGGTCGCGGGAGGAGGACGACCTGGACTCGGCGGTCGCGGAACTGCGCGGCGACGCGGCCCGTGCGCTCGGGTCGGTCGCCGACATCAGCCGGATCCTCGACGACGTGCCGGGAGTGGAGTTCCGGGGCGGGGCGTGCCGGGCAGAGGTCGCCCAGCACGGTGAGCCCGGGTGGGCAGCGGCCGGCCCTGACCGGGCGACGCACCGCCCGGCCGACCGGAGGACCGGTACGTCGGCAGGCTAGCGTCGGGGCGTGAGCACCGGATCCCCACGCGTCCTGCCCGCCGACAGCGGCATCGCCGAGGCTGCCGCCGTCCTGCGCGACGGCGGGCTGGTGGCCTTCCCGACCGAGACCGTCTACGGCCTCGGTGCGAACGCCCTGGACGCCCGGGCCGCCGCCCGGATCTTCGAAGCCAAGGCCCGGCCCAGCTTCGACCCGCTGATCACCCACCTGGCCGACGCCGCCGACCTGGAGAAGCTCGTCGGGCCGGTGCCGCCGGCGGTGGCCGCGCTGGCCGAGCGGTTCTGGCCGGGGCCGCTCACGCTGATCGTGGACCGGCCCGCCGAGATTCCGCCGATCGTCACCTCGGGGCTGGACACCATGGCCGTCCGGGTGCCGGACGAGCCCTCCGCGCGGGCCCTGATCCGGGCCGCCGGGGTGCCGGTGGCGGCGCCGAGCGCGAACCGCTTCGGGCAGCTCAGCCCGACCCGGGCCGAGCACGTGGTCAAGGGGCTCGGCGCGGCGGTGGACGTGGTGCTCGACGGCGGGCCGACCCGGTGCGGGATCGAGTCGACCATCGTCGACGCGCGCGGCGCGCAGCCGGTGGTGCTGCGGCTCGGTGCGCTCGCGCTGGAGGAGCTGGTCGAGGCGGTCGGGCCGGTGAGCGTACGGCCGGGCAGTTCCGGGCAGCCGGTGGCGCCGGGGACGCTGGCCGCGCACTACGCGCCGCGTACCCCGTTGCGGGTGGTGGCGGGGGCGCAGCCGGCGCCGGCCGACGGCGGCCGGCGCGGTTTCCTGGCCTTCCGGGAGCGGCCGGCCGACGGGTACGCGGCGGTCGAGGTGCTCTCGCCGGCCGGGGACGTGACCGAGGCCGCCGCCCGGCTCTTCGACGCCCTGCACCGGCTGGACGCGGCCGGGGTGACCGAGATCCTGGCCGAGGCGGCGCCCGACACCGGGGTGGGCCGCGCGATCAACGACCGGTTGCGTCGCGCCGCCGCCACCTGGGACCCGGCCGGCTGACGCTCGGATGCATGGTCGCGCGGACCGGGGGTACCGATTCAGTTACCAACCCCCGGAAAGCGAGGTGTCCCATGCCGACCGCACGCGACATCATGACCAACGACGTGACCTGCGTCCGTGAGCAGGACGACCTGCGGGCCGCCGCCAAGCGGATGGCCGAGCTGGGCGTCGGCTCGCTGCCGATCTGCGGCGACGACAACAAGCTGAAGGGCATGCTCACCGACCGCGACATCGTGGTGAAGGTTCTCGCGCAGGGCAAGGACCCGGCCAACGTGACGGCCGGTGAGCTGGCCCAGGGCGAGGCGGTGACCATCGGCGCCGACGACGACGCCGCGGAGATCCTGCGCACGATGGGCCAGCACAAGGTGCGCCGGCTGCCGGTGATCGACGGGCACGAGCTCGTCGGGATCGTGGCGGTGGCCGACGTGGCCCGGTCGCTGCCCGAGCGCCCGGTGGGCGACCTGATCGAGGCCATCTCCGAGCGCTCCTGATCCCGTCCCATCATCGATCGCCGCCCTCCGGCTCCGCGCCGGACGGCGGCGATCGGTGTACGGAGGTCCAGCTCAGACGGTCAGCGGCACGGTCTCGCCACGCAGGATGGTGCGCACCCCCGACACCAGCCCGCGCCGCTTCGCCTCCTCGACGAAGTGCCGCAGCGGCGACCGGAACACCGGGTAGTCGTCGTAGTGGATCGGCACGGTCAGCTTCGGCCGGATCAGCTCGACCAGGTCGGCGCCCTGCTTCGCGTCCATGGTGAGCAGGATGCCGGCGACCCTCGTGCCGCCCAGGTGGATCAGCATCGCGTCGATGTCCGGGAAGCGCTGCGGGATCTCGGCGAGCTGCGGCCGGCGCAGGGTGTCCCCGGTGACGTAGAGGCGGAACCGGCGCGTCCCGTCCCGCTCCAGGTCGATCATCGTGCCCATCACGTCGGGCAGCAGCCGGTCCAGCGCCCCCGGGCCGTGCTGACCGGGCAACGAGGTCAGCCGCAGGGTGGCGGACCCCCGGCTCAGCTCGCGGGACCGCCAGGTGGGCAGCCCTTCGGCGGCCCGGAATCCCCACTTGCGCAGCTTCCGCTCGGCCGCCTGGGTGGTGATGATCGGCAACTCGCGGTCGAGCCCCTTGCGGGCCACCCGGTCGAAGTGGTCGCCGTGCAGGTGGGACAGGACCACCGCGTCCAGCGCGGGCAGTTCGGGGATGGTCAGCGCCGGCTCGGTGCTGCGACGGGACCACAGCCCCTTACCCAGGTACGCCCGCTGGCCCCGGTGCAGGAAGTTCGGATCGGTCAACAGGGTGAAGCCCCCGATCCGCAGCACCGTCGTCGCGGTGCCGATGAACGTCACGTTTGGCTGGTCCGTCTCCACGTGTCCACCTCCACCCGGCCCGTACCCGGGACGGGCGCGGCCATGCGGCCCGCCGCCCCAGCGACCGGGACGTCTACTCCGGCGCGGACCCTTCACCGCCCGGCCCGGCGGCGGCGCCGGCATCGGCCGTCTCGTCTCCGGAGGCCGCTCCGTCGCCGGTCGGCGGGAAGCGCTCGACCAGTCGGGTCAGCGCGCCGTTGGCGAAGGTGGCGCCGAGCGCCGAGCCGGCGGCGATGCCCCACCCGACCGGCCCGAGCGGGGTGCAGCCGAAGAACTGGCTCACCCCGGGCGTCTGCACCACCGCGCCCAGCACCCCGAGGGACACGGCGGTGGAGACGAGCACCATCGGGCTGGTGCCGCCGGCCAGCACCGTCTGCCCGAGCTGGGTGCCGACCAGCGACACCAGCGCCACCGTGCCGGCCCGTCTGCGCCGTCCGGTGTACCGGGCGAGCGTCCAGCCGGCGGTCGCGCCGAGGGTGGTGGCCGCCGCGCGCAGGCCGATCTCCCGGGTCATCGTCTCGCCGAGGGAGGTGTCCGGCCCCTCGCGCAGCAGCCCGTCGGCGTGGTCGGCGCCGGGTGGTCGGACCGCGATGGCCAGCGCCGGCGCCAGGTCGGTGAGCAGGTTGACCAGGAGGAGCTGCCGCCCGGTCAACGCGGACCGGCCGGTCGCCGCGGCGGTCAGCACACTGAACGCGATCTCGCCGAGGTTGCCGCCGACCAGGATGCTCAGCGCGTGGCGTACCGAGGACCACATCGCCCGCCCCTCGACCAGGGTGGCGATGATGGTCTCCAGCCGGTCGTCGGTGACCACCAGATCGGCGGCGGCCCGTGCGGCGGGGGTGCCCCGCTGGCCGAGGGCGATACCCACGTCGGCCAGCCGGATCGCCGGCGCGTCGTTGGCGCCGTCGCCGGTCATCGCCACGGTACGGCCGCACTTCTGCAACGCCTGGATGATCCGCACCTTGTGGGTGGGGGTGCAGCGGGCGACCACGTCGGTGCGGGCCAGCCGCTCGCCGAGCGCGTCGTCGTCGAGCTGGTCCAACTCGGTGGCGGTCACCACCCGCTGTGCGTCGTGGCCGTCGCTGATGATCGAGGCGATCGCCTCGGCGGTGGCCGGATGGTCTCCGGTGATCATGATGGTGTGCACGCCGGCCTGCCGGATCCGGCGCACGGCCGGGGCGGCGCTCTCCCGCACCCCGTCGGCGAGGGCGAGGAAGCCGACGAAGGCCAGGTCGGCCACCTGGTCGTCGGTGACCGTCTCGGCGCCCACCCGGCACTCGGCGACGGCGAGGATGCGGTGCCCGGCCCGGGCCCGGTCGGCGAGCATCGCGTGCAGCCCGGCCCGTCCGTCGTCGTCCAGGTGCTCGTCCCGGCCACCCGGGGTACGCCAGGCGCTGCACCGGGGCAGCACCGTCTCCGGGGCTCCCTTGACGCTGAGCAGCAGCCGGTCACCGGTCCGCCCGACGGTGGCGTGATAGCCGCGGGACGGCTCGAAGGGCAGCCCACCGACCGCCGCCCAGCCGTCCGCGCCGACCTGCTCGACCACCCCGGCGTCCCGGGCGCCGTGCCGGACCGCCCGGTCGGTGTGCTGGGGCAGCTCGTCCGGGTCGTCGGCGGCCGGGGTGGCCCGCAGCGCGGCGGCGAGGGTCGACCGCAGCCCGTCGTCGAGTCGGTCCACCGGGGCGTACCGGCCGTCGTCGCCGACGCCGGCCAGCCGCAGGCTCCCCTCGGTGAGGGTGCCGGTCTTGTCGAAGCAGAGCACGTCGACCCGGCCCAGCGCCTCGATGGTGCGCGGGTTGCGAACCAGCGCCCCGTGCTCGGCCAGCCGCCGGGCCGCGGCCAGCTGCGCGGCGCTGACCAGGAACGGCAGCCCCTCCGGCACCGAGGCCACGGCCAGGTTCGCGGCGGTCGCCGCCGTCTCCGCCAGGGGTACGCCCCGCAGCAGCCCCGCCCCGGCCACCGCGATCGCCGATCCGGCCGCCAGTGGGAGCGCCGCGCTGGTCAGCTTGCCGAGCCGGGCCTCCACCCCGCTGGCCGGCGGCGCCTGCCCGGCCAGCGCGAGACTGCGACCGGACTCGGTCTCGGCGCCGGTCGCCACCACCACGGCGGCGCCGTGTCCGGCGGCGACGGTCGTCCCCTCGTAGAGCATCGAGTGGCGGTCCGCCACGGCGGCGGCGACCACCGGTTCGACGGTCTTGCCGACCGGCAGCGACTCCCCGGTCAGCGACGACTCGTCCGCCTCCAGCCCGTCGGCCGTGAGTACCCGGCAGTCGGCCGGCACCGCGTCGCCCGGCCCGAGCGTCACCACGTCGCCCGGCACCAGTTCCTCGGCGGGGAGTACGCGCTCGGCCCCGTCGCGCAGGACTCGCGCGGTGACCTCCGTACGGGACAGCAGCTCGGCCAGGGACCGTTCGGTGTTGCGCTGGTGCACCGCCCCGATCAGCGCGGAGCCGCCCACCACCCCGCCGACCAGGGCGGCGTCGACCAGCGAGCCGAACACGGTGGAGAGCACCGCCCCGGCGACCAGCACCGGGGTGAGCGGGTTGGACAGTTCGTCGACGAAGGCGCGTAGCAGGCCGCCGCCCATGCCGGGCCCCGCGCCCGTGCCGGCGGTGTGCCGGCGGCGCGCCTCGGCGTCGGCCAGCCCGCCGGGAGTGGTGTCGAGCTGCCGCAGCACGGTGTCCACCGGCATCAGGTGCCAGGCGGTGGTGGCCGGGGTAGGCGCGCCGTCCGGGTGGGGCAGCCGGTGCGCCCGCCAGACGCCGTGGGCGAAGGCCAGCGCGGCCGTGCCGTTCACCGCCGACAGGGCCCGGCCCGGGAGCTGTTCGCGCTCGGCGGTGAGGGCGCCCAGCGCGCCGAGGCCGGCGCCGGCCATGGCGAGCCGGATGTTCTGCCGGGTCATCCGGTGGGCCACCCCCGCCGCCTCGATGACCAGGGCCGGGATCCGCAGGTCGGTGCCGACCAGCAGGTGGGCGCCCCAGGGCGGCAGCGCCTCCGGGTCGGCGACGCCGAGGCCGCAGTCGGACGCGGCGAGCGCCGCCCGGTCACCGGACACCACCAGCACCACCGCGCCCTCGCGTTGCAGGGTGCGCACCGACTCGGCGAGGCGGTCACCGCCGGGCAGGACGGCGTCGGCGAAGGCGTACCGCTGCGGGTCGTCGCCGGCCACGACCAGCCGTAGGCCGGCCTGCCGGGCGGCGGTGGGCAGCGCGTCGACGCCCGGCGCCGGCTCCGGTTCGACCCGGATGACCGCGGCGAGGGTGTCGTGGTGGGCGAGCCCCAAAAGTTGGCCGCCGCCCTCGCGCAGCCGGCTGCTGTCCGGGGTGTCCCCGGGATCGGTGACGTCGAGCCCGTCGAGCGGGCCGAGCCGCCAGCCGTCCGCCTCCCGCGAGGCGTCCGGGTCGGCCGGGTCGAAGAGCGCGAACGCGCGGGTGGCCACCTCGCCGGTCGCAGCGCCGTCCAGCGGGGCCAGGTCGGCGAGCACGCCCCGGGCCGAGCCCAGCACGGCCGCGTCCAGCAGCACCGTGTCGATCCGGTCCAGTTCGCGCAGCACGCTGCGGTCCATCGCGATCACGCCACGCCGGGCGAGCATCCGGCCGAGCTGCGCGGCGTACCCCTCGCGGCCGCTGCCCGGGGCCTTCGGCAGCGAGGACAGGGCGAGCGCGGCGGCCCGCTTGCCGCCGACGACCGGCACCGCGGCGGCCCCGGCCGCCGCTCCGGCGGCCAGCGCCCAGCTGTTGTACCGCTCGACGGGGCCGTCGGCCTTCGGCTGGCCCCGCTCGGTGGCGGGCGAGCGGGCCACGGCCCGCTCCGGGTCGCCGGTCAGCCGCGGTTCGGCCTTGTTCCAGGCGGAGAGTTGCGCCCGCGCCTCGCCCCACTGCACGATCCGCTGCACGCTGTCCAGGGCGATGCCGGTCCAGCCGCCGGTGAGCCCCTGGACGACCGCCTCGGCCAGCGGGAACAGCACCTCGGCGCGGGGGTCGGCGCGCAGCCCCCGGTCGGCCAGTGCGTGCAGCTTCGGGTGCAGGTCGATCGCGCCCAGCAGGCCGGCCACCTCGCCGGGGACCGGTGTGAAGGGCAGGATCCGGGTGGCCGCCGAGATGGTCAGGCCGAACGCGTCGGAGGCGAGCGCGCCGAGCGTCCGGGGCGTCCGCGGCCCCTCCTCGGGCGGGTGCGGGGGCGGGATCTCCGGATCGGGCTCGTACGGGCAGACCCGTTCGGTGCGGGCCACCGTGGCGATCAGGTCGCGCAGCCGGGGCTTCGGCTCGTCGACGGCCACCACCACGCGCCCGGACGGCGCGTTGACCCGGGCCCAGGCCACCCCGGGCATCCGTTCCAGCGCCGTCTCGACCTGCCGGGCCAGCCGGTCGCCGCCGTCCTGGCAGACGCCGTGCACCTCGATGTGGTGCCGCCCGCCGCGCGACCAGACCCGGCGCTGCGTCAGACCGACCGCGCGGACCAGCCGCGACGCGACCGAGCCGACGGTACGGGACGCGTCGGCGACCAACGGTGGCACCGGCGGGAGCACACGGTCGGCGACCCGGCCCAGCGCCGTCATCGAGCGGTACGGCCGAGCCGCCGGCCCCGCTCCCCGCTGTGCCCGCCGCTGCTGCCGTACGCCATCTCGCCTCCCGCGCTCGTCAGGCGGCCTGGCTTCCCGGCGAGCCGCTCGTTATGCCGTCGCGGAAAGGGAAGTTTGCGCCGGGTGGGGGCGCATGGAGGCGGGGTGCACGTGGAATCCGGGTGGACGTCGGAGGACTCGGATCAGGGGGAGGCCGGAAATGAGCACCATCACGCGACACCTCAGCGGCGGGCAGGAGATGGTCCGTGCGTACACCCGCCGGGTACAGGTCCCGATGATGGGCGAGGTGGCGGTGCCGCCGCCGGACAAGCTCGCCTACTACGCGGGGCTGGGGGTGCTGGCTGCTCTCCAGGTGATCGAGTGGCCCCTGGCACTGGTGGTGACCGCCGGTCACGTCCTCGCCGACCAGCACATGTCCGGCCTGGTCAAGGGGCTCGGCGAGGCGCTTCAGTCGGCCTGACGAGACCGGGCTCACGGTTGACCTCAACCCGGGTTGAGGTCGCAGGCTGAGCCCATGTCGATCACATCTCGCCGGGCCCGGTCGGGCCGGTGACGGCCACCGCCACGCCGCCGGTCGCCCCGGCCGCCCGCCTGTACGACCCGCGCCTGCGGGCGATGACGGTGGGCAGCGTCGCCCTGGTCTCCCTGCTGGCGTTCGAGGCGCTGGCGGTCGGCACCGCGATGCCCACGGTCGCCCGCGCGCTGGACGGTCTCGCCCTGTACGCGCTCGCCTTCGGCGGCACGTTCGCCGCCGGGGTGCTCGCGATGGTGCTCTCCGGCATCTGGTGCGACGCCCGGGGTCCCCGGGTGCCGATGTGGAGCGGGGTCGGGCTCTTCGTGGCCGGGCTGCTGCTGGCCGGCACCGCCACCGCCATGGGACAGCTCGTCGTCGGCCGGGCCGTGCAGGGCTTCGGCTCCGGGCTGCTTTCGGTCGCGTTGTACGTGGTGGTCGGGCAGGCGTACCCGGAGGAGCTGCGCCGGCGGGTGTTCGCGGCGTTCGCCGCCGCCTGGGTCGTACCGTCGCTGGTCGGGCCGGCAGTGGCCGGGCTGATCGTGGAGCACCTGGGATGGCGCTGGGTCTTCCTCGTGGTGCCGGCGGTGGCGGTCCCGGCGGCGCTGCTGGTCCACTCCGGCCTGCGCACCCTGTCCGCGCCGGTCGGCGGTCGGGCGCCCGCCGGGGCGGTGGCGAGGATCGGCTGGGCGGCGGGGGCGGGGGTGAGCGCCGCACTGCTGCACCACGGGGGGCAGCAGCGCGGCGCGCTCGCCGTACCGCTGGTGGTGCTGGCGCTGGTCGGCCTGGCCTGGTGCGCGCCCCGGCTGTTGCCGGCGGGCTTCCTGCGCGCGGCGCGTGGGCTGCCCACGGTGATCGGCCTGCGGGGCCTGGCCTCGGCGGCGTTCACCGGCGCCGAGGTGGTGATCCCGCTGATGCTCTCCCGCGAGCGTGGCTTCACGCCGACCGCGGCGGGTCTGGTGCTCACCGTCGGGGCGGTCTCCTGGTCCGCCGGCTCCTGGCTGCAGGGGCGGCTGCCGGCGCCCCGCTCCTCGGCGACGTTCCCCCGGGCCGGGCTGGCCTGCATCACGGTGGGGACCGCGACCGTCGCACTGGCGGTCGCCCCCGCCGTGCCGGTGGCGGTCGCGGTGGCGGGCTGGGCGGTGGCCGGCACCGGGATGGGCCTGCTCTTCCCGTCCCTGTCGGTGCTCACCCTGGACCTGTCCGCCCCCGGTGAGCAGGGGCGCAACAGTTCGTCGCTGCAACTGGGCGACTCGCTCCTCGCCGCCACGGTGCTTGCGCTCACCGGCACCGTGCTGGCCGCCGGGGCGGCGCCCGGTCCAATCGACTACGCGGGAATGCTGGCGGTCGCGGCGGGTTGCGGTCTGCTGGGGTTGCTGCTCGTCGGGCGGGTGGTGCCCCGCTGACCCGCCACGCACCTCGGGCGGTCGGGTGATCCGCGAATCGGCCCTGGCCGGCGGGGTGGGCCGGGAGGATGGGAAGGCGATGAGCGTCCTGACCGTCCTACCGTTGGCCGTGGTCATGGTGGCCGGCACGCAACTGGTCGCGGCGGTCTTCCTCGCCTCCGGCGACCGGCCGCGGCAGGCCTCGCTGGGCTTCCTGACCGGCGCGGCGGTCGTGGTGGTCGCCGGCACGACGATCGCCTGGCTGGTCACCCGGCGCGTGACCGGGCTCGCCGAGGACGTCGGGGCGGGCCCCGGCGAGGGGATCAGAACCGCCATCGGCCAGGTGGTGCTGGCGCTGCTCGTGGCGCTGGCCGTGGTGGTGTTCCTGCGCCGGCACTCGAGAGGTCAACCGGCCTGGATGAGCCGGCTGCAGCACGCGGGTCCCTGGTCCGCGTTCCGGCTCGGCATGCTGATCATGGTGGTGATGCCCGTCGACGACCTCACCATGGCCACCGTGGGGGCCAACGTCGTCCGGTACGACCTGCCGTGGTGGCACCTGGTGCCGTTCGTGCTGCTCACCCTGCTGCTGCTCGCCCTGCCGTTGCTGGCGCTGCTGCTGCTCGGTCGGCGGGCCGAGCGCGCGCTGCCGAGAATGCGGGACTGGGCCGACCACCACTCGTGGATCGTCAGCGAGATCGTCGTCGGCTTCTTCATCCTGATGACCGGGGCCGACCTGCTCAGGTGACGTCACGATCGGCCCGCCAGCCCCGTCGAGCTGTCGACCGAAGGGAGTCGGAATGAAGGTGCTGGTCACCGGTGCCGGTGGCACGCTCGGGCGGGCGGTGCTGCCCCGGCTGCGGGCGGACGGGTTCGACGTGCGGGCGATGAGCCGGCGGCCCCGGCACGACCCGGCGGCGGAGTGGGTGGTCGCGGACGTGGAGACCGGGGTCGGGCTGGCCGAGGCGGTGGACGGGGTGGACGCGGTGCTGCACCTGGCGTCGCTGCCGAACAGCCGGCGTACCCACCGGGTGGACGTGCTGGGCACCCGCGACCTGGCCGTCGCCGCCGGGGCGGCCGGCGTCGCCCACCTGGTGTACGTCTCGATCGTCGGCGTCGACCGGGTGCCCTACGCCTACTATCGGCACAAGCTGGCGGCCGAGCGGGTGGTGGCCGCCGGTCCGGTGCCCTGGACGGTGCTGCGGGCCACCCAGTTCCCGCCGTTCCTCGACGCGCTGCTGCGCACGGCGAGTCGGCTCGGCCCGGTGATCGGCGACCCGGCGGTGCTCGCCCAGCCGGTCGACCAGCACGAGGTCGCCGGCCGGCTCAGTGAACGGCTCACCGCCGGCCCGCTGGGCGGCATCGAGGAGTACGGCGGTCCGCAGGTGCTCCGCTTCGACGAGGCGGTACGCGCCTGGCGGACGGCCCGGGGGTCGCGCCGACCGTTGCTGCCGGTGCGGATTCCCGGCCGGCTGGGCAGCGCGCTACGGGCGGGCGGGCTGACCACCACGGCCACCCCGACGGGCCGGCGGACCTGGGCGGATCACCTGGCTGACACGTACGGGGGAACCGGCCGGAGATGAAACCTCATCCCGTTCACGTTCGCCTTAGCGTGGCGCCATGTTCACCGTCATCGCCACCGTCATCCTCTACGTCTTCGGGTTCGTCTTCCTCTACGGCGTGATCCGGCTCGCCGTCCGGCACGGCATGGAGGACCTGGAGGCCCGCCGGCCGCAGGTGCTGCGGGCCGCCCAGTCGGCCTCCGTCGACGACCGCGCCTTCATGCGCGAGAACGCCTTCCTCAGCGGTAGCTGAGTCCGCCGTTCCGGTGTGATCGACCCCGCTTGCGGCGTGTCGCGGCTTCGGCAGCGTGGGACACCGCGACACGCCGCAAGCGGGGTCGATCAACTGGCCGGGCGGGTGCCGACGGGCGGATCAGTGCGGCGGGTGCGAGGATCGCAACCGTGATGGGGACGTTGAAGACCGAGCCCGCCCGCACCCGACTCGACCTGCTGGCGTCGCCGGTCGCCGCCGCGTTGGCGCAGTGGCCGGTCGAGGCTCCGGTGGACGTCGACGACGTACTGGTCGCCCCGATCGACGCGACACTCGCCGACACCGCCGCCTTCTGCGCGGCGTACGAGGTGGGGCTGGAGGTGTCGGCGAACTGCGTCGTGGTCGCCGGCAAGCGCGAGGGGGAGATCCGCTACGCCGCCTGCGTCGTGCTCGCCACCACCCGGGCGGACGTCAACGGGGTGGTCCGGCGGGCGCTCGACGTGCGCAAGGCGAGCTTCGCCCCGATGGCCGACGCGGTCGAGCTGACCGGCATGGAGTACGGCGGGATCACCCCGATCGGCCTGCCGGAGAGCTGGCCGATCCTGGTCGACTCCCGGGTGATCGCGACCCCGCACGTGATCATCGGATCCGGTGTCCGGCCCAGCAAGATCGCGCTGCCCGGCCCGGCGCTCGGCGCGCTGCCCGGCGCCCGGGTGGTCGAAGGGCTGGCCAGGCCGGCCTGACCCGTTACGCCCGTCGATGTGGTTGCACGTGAAACATCACGAGTGTCGATATGCGCTCAGGCGCCCGACTCGCGGCGCTCCACCTCGGACAGGGCTGCCAGCAGCGTCTCCGGCTCCTGCGCGCCGGTGACCGCGTACTTGCCGGCCAGCACGAAGGTGGGCACGCTGCTCACCCCGAGCTGCTGGGCGGCGGTCAGGTCGGCGGCCACCTCGCGGCGCCCGACCGGGGAGTCGAGGTGGGCGCGGGCCTCGGTCTCGTCCAGGCCGACCGTGCCGGCCAGCTCGACCAACGCGTCCCGCGAGCCGAGGTCCACGCCGTGGGTGAAGTGCGCCGCGTAGAGGGCCTCGACCATCTCCTCGGCCAGGCCGCGCTCGGTGGCGTACCGGATCAGCCGGTGCGCCTCGAAGGTGTTGGCCTGCACCGCGCGGTCGAAGCGCAGGTCCAGCCCCACCCCGGCGGCGACCTGGGTGACCTGGGCGAACATCGCCTCCGCCCGCTCCCGGCCACCGAACTTGGCGGCCATCGCCTCGACCAGCGGTTTCGGCTCGGTCACCGGCGTGGGGTCGAGCTGGAAGGGGCGGTAGCGGACGGTCACGTCACCGCCGTACGACGCCAACGCCCGCTCCAGCCGGCGCTTGCCGATCCAGCACCAGGGGCAGACCACGTCGGCGTAGATCTCGATCTCCATAACGGACGAGAACACCCAGCTCAGCCCGCTTGTTCCCGGACCTGGCGCTTGAGCCGGGCCAGGATGGCGGTGCCGCCGCGCACCCGCAGCGGACTGATCGCGTGGGCCAACCCCATCCGCTGGTAGAGGTCGTCCGGCACGGCCAGCACCTGCTCCGCGCTCGCCCCGTCCAGGCCCTCGGCGAGGATGCCGGCGAAGGCGCGGGTGGTCGGCGCCTCGGGCGGGCAGTCGAAGATGGTGCTCACCGTCCGGTCCGGGTTGACCTCGGCGCGGAGGAAGAACGAGGTCTGACACTCGGGCACCTGCTCCATGCCCTCCCGGTCCACGCCCGGCGGCAGGGGCGGGATGACGTCGGCGTATTCGAGCAGCATCTCCAGCACCACGTCGCGGGGTGCGGCGGCAAACTCCTCGACGATCTCGGCCAGCTTCGTCGGCATCTCGGGCATCCCGCCAGGCTACCGCCGCCCGCCGGGGACGCCCGGCGGTCGGCGATCGGCGGCCCGGCTTCCGGTGACGTGACGAAGGTCGCGGCCGGCGGCCGTCGACCCGGCGCCGCCACGCCCACGAGAGCGAGGGGCACCGGGACGATGGGTCAGGCGTTCGGCGCCGCCTCGCTGATGTCGGCCAGCGCCGAGGTCGGGTCGAGCTGCATGGCCAGGTCGCCCAGGGAGACGATGCCCACCAGCTTGCGCTCGTTGTCGCAGACCAGCACCCGCCGGATGTTGCGCTCGCGCATCAGCGACGCCGCCTCCGAGGCGGTGGAGTGCTGCTCGATCATCACCACCTCGCGGGTGATGATCGAGCCGATGGTGGTGGTCGACGGGTCGCTGCGCTCGGCCACCGCCCGTACCACGATGTCGCGGTCGGTCAGCACGCCGGCGAGGGTGGCGCCGTCGGTGACCACCACGTCGCCGATGTCCGCCTCCTTCATCACCCTGGCCGCCTCGTCCAGGGTGGTTTCCGCCGACAGGTAGACCACCTGCTTCGTCATCACGTCACTGACCCGGTACATGAGAGCCTCCGAAAACACCCTTGGTCGATCCCGCAGCGGTACCCCGTGGCGCGCCCGCTACACCCGGTTGCCGAGTACCCGGCCCACCTCGTCGACCAGCCGCTCGACCAGCCCGTCCACCGGCAGCTCCACCCGCTCGCCGCCGGCCCGGTCGCGCAGCTCGACGTACCCGTCGGCGAGCCGACGGCCGACCACGACGGCGCGCGGGATGCCGATCAGCTCCGCGTCGGTGAACTTCACCCCGGCGGAGACGTTCACCCGGTCGTCGACCAGCACCCGCAGGCC
Organism: Micromonospora sp. CPCC 206171; assembly: GCF_036906755.1. Taxonomy (NCBI): domain Bacteria; kingdom Bacillati; phylum Actinomycetota; class Actinomycetes; order Micromonosporales; family Micromonosporaceae; genus Micromonospora; species Micromonospora sp. CPCC 206171. Next base: position 181,098 of record NZ_JBAKHT010000004.1, read on the forward strand.
GGCGGCGGACAGCCGCCCACCGAGGTCGAGCGCCGCGTCGAGCTGCGGCCCCTTGCCGGCGGCGATCAGGTGTACGTCGACCGGCGCGATCGCCGCCGGCCAGCGAAGTCCTCGCTCGTCGTGGTGCTGTTCGGCGACCGCGGCCACCGCCCGGGACACCCCGATGCCGTAGCAGCCCATGGTCGGCCGGACCGGCTTGCCGGCCGAGCCCAGCACGTCGAGCGCGAATGCGTCGGTGTAGCGGCGGCCGAGCTGGAAGATGTGCCCGATCTCGATGCCCCGGCGCATGGTCAGCTCCCCCGTGCCGCAGGCCGGGCAGGGGTCGCCTGGGCGCACCTCGGCCGCCTCGATGGTGCCGTCCGGGGTGAAGTCCCGGCCGGCGACCACGTTCGTGACGTGCCGGCCCGGCTCGTTCGCGCCGGTCAGCCAGGCGGTGCCGGTGACCACCCGCGGGTCGACCAGGTAGCGGATGCCGAGCTTGGCCATGATCTGCGGTCCGATGTAGCCGCGGACCAGCTCGGGATGGGCGGCCCAGTCGTCGAAGACGTCCACGGTGGCCGGGGCGAGGGCCGCCTCGACCCGCTTCAGGTCCACCTCCCGATCACCGGGCAGCCCGATGACCAGCAGCTCGGCCGACTCCGCGCCCGGCCGGCGCACGCTCAGCACGACGTTCTTCAGGGTGTCGGCGGCGGTCCAGTCGTCCCGGTCGGCCAGCCGGCGGGTGTTCGCCAGGTCGACCAGCGAGGCGATGGTGGGTGTCTCCGGGGTGTCGTGCACCTCGCTGGCCCGCTGCGCGTCCGGGTCGGTCGCGGCCGGGGCCGGGGTGGTCACCGCCTCGGTGTTCGCCGCGTAGTCGCACTCCGTGCAGCCGACGAAGGTGTCCTCGCCGACCGGCGTGGTGGCCAGGAACTCCTCCGACGCCGAGCCGCCCATCGCCCCGGACATCGCGTGCACCACCGTGTAGTCGAGCCCCAGCCGGTCGAAGACCCGCCGGTACGCCGCCCGGTGTCGCTCGTACGACTCCTGGAGGCCGGCGTCGTCGAGGTCGAACGAGTAGGCGTCCTTCATCAGGAACTCGCGCCCGCGCAGCAGGCCGGCCCGGGGCCGGGCCTCGTCGCGGAACTTCGTCTGGATCTGGAACAGCGTCACCGGGAAGTCCCGGTACGAGGTGAAGAGATCCTTCACCAGCAGCGTGGCCATCTCCTCGTGCGTCGGGGCGAGCAGGTGCTCGGCGCCCTTGCGGTCGGCCAGGGTGAAAATGTCGTCGCCGTACTCCGTCCACCGGCCGCTGGTCCGGTAGGGCTCGGCCGGCAGCAGCGCCGGGAAGTGCACCTCCTGGTCGCCGATGGCGGTCATCTCCGACCGGACGATCTCGGTGACCCGGTCCAGCACGAGCTTGCCCAGCGGCAGCCAGGTGTAGCCGCCCGGCGCGGCGCGACGGATGTAACCGGCGCGCAGCAGGAGCCGGTGGCTCGGCACCTCCGCGTCCGCCGGGTCCTCGCGCAGGGTCCGCAGCAGCAGGGTCGACGTACGTAGCAGCATTCGCGCAGCGTACGACCGGCGCGACGGACCCGGCGACGCGATTACGCGGGTCGGTGCCGAAACTTGTCGCGCACATCGGCTGCCGGGCGGCAACCCGGCGATCCCGGGGTGACGTCTGGAAAGGCATCAACGACTACCCAAGGATCGGCTCGTGTGGACCCTCTCCTGAGTGAGTTCGACTCGTTCGTCCGTACCCGGACGCCGGCGCTGCTGCGCTCGGCCTACCTGCTCACCGGTGACCAGCACCTCGCCGAGGATCTCGTCCAGTCGGCGCTGGCCCGTACCCACCGGTCGTGGGGGCGGCTGCACGACAGCGGCAACGCCGAGGCGTACACCCGCAAGATCATGTATCACCTGCAGGTCTCCTGGTGGCGACGCCGGCGGGTGCCCGAGTCGATGACGGGCGAGCTGCCCGAACCACGCGGAGGCGACTCGGGCCCCGACCACGCCCACCAGACCACCCTGCGGCTGACCCTGCGGGCCGCCCTGGCCAAGCTCTCCCCGAAGCAGCGGGCCGTGCTGGTGCTGCGCTTCTTCGAGGACCGCACCGAGGCCGAGGCCGCCGAGCTGCTCGGCGTCACCGTCGGCACCGTCAAGAGCCAGACCTCCAAGGCGCTGGCCAAGTTGCGCACCGTCGCACCCGAGCTCGCCGAGCTGTACGTCCTGGAAGGAAGCGCCCGATGAACGACCAGCGTCTCCGGCTCGACCTCGCCGACCTGGCCGAGGAGGTCACCCCGGTCGACCTGCGGGACCGCGCCCTGCGGACGTCCCGCCGGATCGGCATCCAGCGCGCGATCGCGACCTCGGCCGCGGCGGTGGTGCTGTTCGGCGCGGCCACCGGTACCGCGTTCGCGTTCCTGCCGAACCGGAGCGCCGACCCGATCCCCGGCACCACGCCGTCGGTCACCGCCAGCCCGTCGCCCACCGCGTCCCCGACCCCGTCGCCCTCCGGCAGCCCGTCGATCGCCCCGCCGGCCACGTCGACCAGCAGCCAGCCCGCCACCAGCGCCAGCTTCGGTCGGCTCTACTACGGCCCGTTCGGCTCGGGCGGGGCCGACACCGCCCGCCTCTACTCGTGGACGCCGGGTGGCACTCCCGTCCGGCGGCTCGCCCTGCCGAACAATCCGGCGCAGCTCAACGCCGCTGTCTCGCCGGACGGTCGCCGGGTGGCCTGGGTCGAGGACGGCGGCGCGCTCTGGACTGCCGCCCTCGACGGCTCCGGCAAGCGCAAGCTCCACGACCTGGTGGACAACATGTGCTGGTCGCCCACCTGGTCGCCGAACTCCCGGCAGCTCACCGTGCGGTTGGGCGCGGCGGACGGGAACTTCAGCAAGGTCGGCCTGCTGGATGTCACGTCGGGCGCCTTCACCGAGGTGGCCGGCTTCCAGGGCTGCCACCCGGCCTGGGCCGCCGACGGCACGGTGGCCTTTGCCGACGGCTCGAACGGCACCGTCGTGGTCACCGACCGCACCGGCACCGGGCGGCGCACCATCCCGGGCCCCGGCAGCAAGGGCAGCCGGTACGTCTGCTTCGACGTCGCCAGCATCTCCCCGGACGGGCGGCGGATCGCGCTCTTCCGGATCGAGCGCAGCAGCGAGAGCTACGGCGACGCGGCCCGCGAACTGATCGTGAATGCCGTGCTCGACATTCGGACGGGTAAGGAGGTCAGCCTCCCGCTGGGCGGCCGTGAGTTGCGGCAGGCGTACTTCCAGGCGGACGGCTCGCTGGTGGCCCGGGTGCGCAGCGGCGGCCGGTACACCCTGATTCTGATCGACAAGGCCGGGAAGAAGGTCGCCGAGAAGCCCGAGCCGAGCAGCCTGGCGTCGATGCAGATCATCGCCGCCGTCGACTGACCTACGGGTACGAGAGGGGCGGGCCGTCCTCCGGGGCGGCCCGCCTGCTCGCCGTTTCGCGGATATGGCGGTATCCCGGCCTGGTCGACCCCGCCACTTCGGCGACATGGAGATGACCATCTAGCCTGGGGCATGCTCGAAGGTGGCTCCCGCAAGCGGAACCAGCCCGCACCACCTCACGTGATCTTCGAGGCGCTGACGGAGCCGAATCGCGATCCGGCTCGCCCCTGGTTGCTGCTGCTCGACGACGAGGAGCGACCTCAGACGCTCCGCGTCGACGCTCCGCACCTTGTCGTCTGGTCCTCGATCTGGCGGAAACGGCCGGACGCGACAGTTCGGTTCGACCTTCCGTCGGACGGCAGTGGCGGGACGGATCTGCGCTGGACCCTGTTCCTGGCCGAGCCGCTGCCGGAGCCGGCCCTGCTCGGGCACATGCGCAAGCGCCTCAACCAGCTGATCAACGCGAACCTGCGGTACACGTTCGGTCAGTAGGTGGGGAGGCCCCGACTGTCAGCGCCGCTTGGCGAAGGTGACGAACGCTCGCCAGGTCTGCGGGTCGAAGGTGAGCACGGGGCCAGCCGGGTCCTTGCTGTCGCGGACGCCGATGACGCCGGGCAGGTTGTCGGCCACCTCCACGCACTCGCCCTGAGCGCTGCGGGTGGACTTGCGCCAGGTAGCGCCGGTCAGGTCCATGACGTCATCACTTCCTTCATCAGCAGGGTCGACTGCCGGCGAGGCAGGGCCTCGCTGCGGACGCTCTCCCACCTCGCCAGCAGGATAGCCACATCGTCATCGGTGTCGACCACTACGCCGCCGAGCTGGTTCTCCAGGTGACCAACCCATCCGCCGTCCATTGTTCGCGCCAGAGTGAATGGCCCGGCGAGTCCAACATGCACGCTGACCTCGGCCGGGATGGCATGGACGCTGATGTGCGGGCGATCGACGCATTCGATGAGGTGCGCGAGCTGCTGGGTCATGAGCCCTCGGAAGCCTTCGTCGGCACGACGGAGAACGACTTCCTCGATCACGGCCACGAACTGAGGTGCTTCCGTCCGCAGGAGAATGGCCTGCCGATCCATTCGGACTGCCAGCCGCTTCTCCACCTCGTCGTCGCTCAGAATGTCGTTCGTTCGGATCACCGCGCGGGCATAGTTCTCCGTCTGTAGCAGGCCGGGAATGATGCTCGGCTGGTAGCAGCGGAGCTGCTGCGACTGGCGCTCCGCCTCGAGCCACGGCCGTAACCAGCTCGGCTGCCCGTCCCGCTCGGCGAGCTTCAGCAGGGACGTCAACAGCCCACCCGTGCCGAGCACCTCGTCCGCCCGCTTGAGGAAGAACCGGTCGAGCGGGCGCTGGCCCAGCTCAACCGCGGAGACCTGGGAGCCCGAGAAGTGGACGAGCTTCCCGAACTCCTCCTGACTCAGCTCGGCGTTCACCCGCAGCCGGCGCAGTTGTGCCCGGATCAGCTCGGCGGTCGGCTCGCCTTCCACAGTTCCTCCACGATTCCCTCGGCGTCTCCACGGCCCGTCCCCGCGGCCGGAAGAGCTGACCGGGCCCCGCCCCGACCAGCGTCGATGCCTTCCGACGGTAGTCGCGCCCTCACCAGACTGTCACGTAGCGGGTCGCCTGCCGTCCGGCCCGCCCCGGGGCCGCCCGTGACCCCCCGTGCAGGGGCGGCCCCGCCCACGTCCCGAGGAGGTCGAGATGCGCCAACCGTTCCGCTGGTTACGGTGCCGGGCCGCGCGGGCGAACGGGAGCAGCCGGTGATCTTCAGCCAGCTCCCGGTACCCCGCCTCGGCCCGCACGCCGATCGGCCTCGGCCGTATCCGCCGGGCCGCCCACCGCACCTGCCGATCCGCCCGCTCTGGGTGTGCCGGGCCTGCGGCCTGCCGTGGCCCTGCGCCGAGGCCCGGCTGCTGCTCAAGATCGAGTACGCCGATCAGCCCGTCGAGCTGGCCATCTACCTCTCCGGGCTCTATCACGAGGCCACCCACGACCTGTTCCGGCTGAACCCGCACGACGGGCCCACTCCACGGGAGCTGTTCGCCCGGTTCGTCGCATGGGGGCCGTACCGGCGGCCGATCGTCGAGCCCTCGGACGACGACCGGTGAGCCGCGCCGCCCGATGCTCGCAGGTGCCCGGATGGTTGCCGTCCGGGGCCGGAAAAGTTTGTCAATAAAAAGCGATCACCAGCGGCAACTGAGATCCACAAGGGATGCGTCTTGGGTGGCGTCAGAGCGAGTTCGGCGCACCGGAGGCCACCCCCATGAACAGCATCCTCACCCCCCGTACCGTCTTCACCCCGGCGCTGCGGCGGGCACTGCGGCCCCGTGCGCTGATGGGCGCCGCCGCCCTGGTGCTGCTCCCGGTCGCCGTCGCCGGCTGCGCCGCGCCGTCCGGCCCGGCCGACGCTGCCCCGCTGGTGACCGTCGCGGACACGCCGACCACGACGGGTGGCGGTGTAGGAGGCTCGGTCGCGCAGGCGGCCGGCGTCTCCGCCGCCCGCCCGGCCGCCCCGCCGGCCGCCGCCCGCAAGCTGAACTGGCCGCAGCTCACCTGGTCCGCCGACCAGGTGTACGGCGGAACGGATGTGGCACCGGCCCGGATCTGGCGCAGCACCGCCGATGGCCGGTGGGAGGTCGTCCGGGAGGGGCGGCCCGGTGACCGGATTGCCGAGCGCGGGGTGGCGGCCTCCCCGGACGGCCGGCGGGCGGCCTGGCTGGCGGCGAAGCCGAACCGCCTGATGATCAGCCGGTTCGAGGGCGGCGCGGTCGCCACCGTCCCGCTCGCGGGCGACCTCGACTGCGCGCCGCACTGGTCTGACAACCTCAGCGTGGTGTACGCCGAGGGCCGGCGGGGCGACTGGACCGTGATCGAGATCCGGGCCGACGGGGGCGCGCGCCAGGTGATCGCCACCCACCAGCAGAGCTGCCCGGTGGCCGGACACAGCATGGTCGGCTTCTTCCAGGACCGGTCGCTGCGCATCGGTGACGCCCGCGGTCAGTTCCGCACGGTGACGCCCCGCATTCCGGCCGACCTGAAGATCCACGGACTGGCCGGCTTCTCCCTGGACGCCCAGCACGCCGTCATCAGCACCCACGTGCCGAACGCGGGTGAGTGCGGCTGCACCTGGCGGATCCGCAACTACCGGGTGGACCTCGGCACCGGCGCCGCCACCAAGCTGGCGCCGCTCGACGCCGCCTGGCGGAAGGCGACCGGCCACGGCCTGACCGAGCAGGTGCGCTTCCTCCCGGACGGCACGCTCGTCGCCCAGGTCAACACCGCCACCCTCGGCGACGACGCCCCCGCCTACCGCCTCGTCAGGTACGCCGCCAACGGCCGCGTGCTGGGCAGCCTGCCGGTGCCTGCCGGCAACCCGTGGGGTCGCCTGCTCGGCTGATCGGCACCCGAACGACGGCGGGCCACACCGACGGGGGGTGGCCTGCCGTCGTCGTGCCGCGAGGTGGGCGGCGGCAAGTCGGATCGATGACCTCCGCCACGTTCGCCCGACGGGTGGCAGCGCCGGGAACCGACCCGGTGACAGACTGGTCGCCGCAGGCAACGAAGAGCGTGAGGGAGGCGGCGTGCGCTGGCGCAGCTTCGTCGCGGTGGGGGACAGCTTCACCGAGGGCATGGACGACGCGTACCCGGACGGCACCTATCGCGGGTGGGCCGATCTGGTGGCGACCCGGCTGGCCGCCGAGGCCGGTCCGGACTTCGGGTACGCCAACCTGGCGATCCGGGGCCGTCTCTTTCCCAGTGTGGTGGCCGAGCAGGTGCCGGCCGCCCTGGCGATGAAGCCGGATCTGATCAGCTTCGCGGCCGGCGGCAACGACGTGCTGCGCCGCAACTTCGACCCGGACGCCCTGGTCACCCGCTTCGACGACGTGGTGCGGCAGCTCCGCTCGGGCGGTGCCGACGTGATCCTGTTCCGGTTCGCCGACGTGATGGCGCGGCTGCCCGGCCAGCGCCTCGTCGCTCCCCGGGTGGAACTGCTCAACCGGGCGGTCGGTGAGACCGCCGAGCGGCACGGCGCGATCATGGTCGACCTGTACGCCGACGACACCTTCCTCAACCCGATGCTGTGGAGCACCGACCGGCTGCACCTGTCGGCCGCCGGGCACCGGCGGGTCGCCGCCCAGGTGCTGACCGCGCTCGGGGTGGGCTGCGAGGAGGAGTGGCTGCTGGTCCCCGAGGAGCCGGCGCCCACGCCCTGGCTTGCCGCCCGCGCCGCCGACCTGCGCTGGGCCGGCCAGCACCTGGCCCCGTGGATCAAGCGGCGGCTCACCGGGCGGTCGTCGGGCGACACCGTCACCGCCAAGCGCCCGCTGCTCGGGCCGGTCAGCGACTGACCGTGCGGACCATCCACGCCGCCACGCTGCTGCGGTCGACGCCGGCCGACGAGCCGGTCGCCGGCCGCGCGGTGCTCGTCACCGGCGACCGGATCGAGGCGGTCGCGCCGCTGGACGAGCTGACGGAGGCGTACCCGCAGGTGCGGGTGCGGCGGTGGGCCGGCACCCTCGGGCCGGCGCTGGTGCACGACGGGCCCCTGCCGCCGGCACCGAGCCCGCGCGAGCGGGTGCACGCGCTGTTCCGGCTCGGCGTCGCCGCGGTGCTCGCCGCGCACGTCACCGAGCCGGAGCTGCGGGCCGCCGCCGCCCGCAACGACGTCGCGGTGCTCGACCGGGTACGCCCGCCGGCGCTGGTGCCGGCCGGCCGCGCCGACCTGGCCGTCTTCGCCGACGACGGCCGCTGCCTGGCCACCGTGGTCGCCGGGCGGCTGGTGCACCGCCGCGCCTGAGGGCCGGCCGGGCCGCCGGGGTGCGCGTCGATCCTCAGTGGTCGCGTGCCGGCGGTCACATCCGCCGCACCCGATTTCCGATGGCCGGCCGCCGTGCCGCGATCCGGCGTACCTTGGGGATCATGCCTGTGCCGAACGATCCGAATCCCCGCCTCCAGTCGTACGCCGATCCGCAGCGCCTGGTCACCACCGAGTGGCTGGCCGAGCACCTGGGCGACGAGGGCCTCGTCGTGGTGGAGTCCGACGAGGACGTGCTGCTCTACGACACCGGTCACATCCCGGGCGCCGTCAAGGTCGACTGGCACACCGAGCTGAACGACCAGGTGACCCGCGACTACCTCGACGCGAAGAGCTTCGCCGAGCTGTGCGCCGCCAAGGGCATCGGCCGGGGCGACACGGTGGTCTTCTACGGCGACAACTTCAACTGGTGGGCCGCGTACGCCCTCTGGGTCTTCTCGCTCTTCGGCCACGCCGACGTACGGTTGCTCGACGGCGGCCGGCAGAAGTGGATCGCCGAGGGGCGGGAGCTGACCCGGGAGAAGGTGACCCGTCCCCGCGCCGAGTACCCGGTGCCGCAGCGCGACGACACGCCGATCCGGGCGTACCGGGAGCAGGTCATGGCGCACGTGGCCGCCGGCCGGCCGCTGGTGGACGTCCGCTCGCCCGGCGAGTACACCGGCGAGATGCTGCACATGCCGGACTACCCGCAGGAGGGCGCGCTGCGCGGCGGGCACATCCCGGGCGCGGTCAACAAGCCGTGGAAGTCGGCCGCCAACGAGGACGGCACCTTCAAGTCCGCGGACGAACTGCGCGCCATCTACGCCGACCAGCTCGGGCTGAGCCCGTCGGACGACGTGGTGGCGTACTGCCGGATCGGTGAGCGGTCCAGCCACACCTGGTTCGTGCTGCGGCACCTGCTCGGCTACCCGCAGGTGCGCAACTACGACGGCTCGTGGACCGAGTGGGGCAACCTGGTCCGGGCGCCCGTCGCCAAGGGCGACCAGCCGGGCGGCATCGCCGGCTGATTCCTCCCGCCGCACCGACGGCCGTGGTCACCGCTGGGTGACCACGGCCGTCGTCGTCACGGGGTACGCCCGTCCTGGGCCGTCCCGGTCAGGTAGCGCTGGAGGGTGGGGCCGACCCAGGCGACCAGCTCGGCCGGCGCCGCGTCCACCATCGGCGGCAGCCGGACGATGTAGCGGGTGAAGGCCAGGCCGAGGATCTGGCTGGCCACCAGGCCGGCGCGGCGGGCGGTGGTCGCCGGGTCGGTGCCGAACCGGGCCACGGCCGCGCCGAGCTGGTCGGCGAAGAGGCCGCGGATCCGCTCGGCGGCACCCGGGTTGGTACTGGCCGCCCGGAGCAGGGCCGCGAGGGTCTCGTCGCCCTCCCAGCGGTCGAGGAAGTGCCGGACCAGCACCTCGCCGAGCTGTCCGGTGGGTACGGCGGCGAGGTCGGGCAGCCGCAGGTCGAACTCGGCCGCCGCCGCGAACAGTCCCTCCTTGTTGCCGTAGTAGCGCATCACCATCGACGGGTCGATCCGGGCGTCGGCGGCGATGGCGCGGATGGTGGCGCGCTCGTATCCGTCGGCGGCGAACCGTTCCCGGGCGGCGCGCAGGATCGCGGCGCGGGTGGCGTCCGAGCGGCGGGCGGGGGTTGCGGCGGTCATGTCCCCGACTCTATGCCAACAAGCGTTGACACGACGCTCCGACCCGGCCTAGCCTTGCCTACAAGCGTTGGCAAACGCTTGTTGACATAGGGGGTGGGCCATGTTGCCCGAGCGCACCGACGTCCTCGTGGTGGGGGCCGGGCCGACCGGCCTGACCGTCGCCGCCACCCTCGCCCGCCGGGGGGTCGACGTGACCGTGGTCGACCGCGCCGCGCAACCGCCGGTGACCTCCCGGGCCGCCGTCGTGCACGCGTACACCCTGGAGGTGCTGGACCGGATCGAGGCCGCCGCGCCGCTGGTCGCCCGGGGAGCGGCGTCGCACCGGTTCACCGTGCGCGACCGCGACCGAGTGCTGTTCGGCGTCGGCTTCGACGACCTGCCGAGCCGCTACCCGTACGCGCTGCTGGTCTCCCAGGCGGTCACCGAGGCCGTGCTGACCGACCGGCTCACCGCGCTCGGCGGCCGGGTCCACCGGCCGTACGAGGTGACCAGCCTGGACCGCGACGACGCCGGCGCGGTGGTCGGGTTCGCCGACGGCGGCCGGGTCCGCGCCCGGTGGGTGATCGGCGCGGACGGCATGCACAGCACCGTGCGGGAGCTGGCCGGGATCGGCTTCGGCGGACCGGCCGGCCGCGGCGAGTCGTTCGTCCTCGCCGACGTGCGGGTGCGCAGCGTGCTGCCCCGCGACGAGATCGCGCTCTTCCTGGCCCGGCCGGGGCCGCTGGTCTGGGCGCCGCTGCCGGACGGGGTGGTCCGGGTGGTCGCCTCGGTCGCCGAGGCCCCGCGCGCGCCGGACGCCGCGTACTTCCAGGCGCTGCTCGACGAGCGGGGGCCGGCCCGACGACCGGACCGGGTGACCGACGTGATCTGGAGTTCCCGGTTCCGGATCCACCACCGGGTGGCCGACACCTACCGCGCCGGCCCGGTGCTGCTGGCCGGCGACGCCGCGCACGTGCACAGCCCGGCCGGCGGGCAGGGAATGAACCTCGGCATCTGCGACGGTGTCGCCCTCGGCGACACCCTCGCCGACGTGGTCGCCGGCGGACCCGACACCCTGCTCGACGACTACTCGGCCGCGCGCCGACCGCTGGCCGAGGAGGTCGCCGGCTTCGCCGACCGGCTGACCCGGCTCGCCACCGTTCCGCCGGTCGCCCGCCCGCTGCGCGACCTGGTGCTCCGCGCCGTCGCCGGCGCGCCCACCGTCCGTCGGCGGCTGGCGCTGCGCCTCTCCGGACTGGCCCAGCGCCCGGGTTAGGCTGCCCCGATGGGGCAGGTGTGGCGTGAGTGGGGCGACGTGCTGCTCGCCACGCTGGTCGCGGTGCCGGTGCCGGTGCTGCTGGTCGCGCTGCTGGCCCGGGCCCGCGCCGCGCCGACCCGCCGGGAGGCGTGGCGGCGCAGCGCCGCCGAGGTGGGCATGGTCGCCGGGACGCTGCCCTGGGTGTGGATGATCCTCACGCCGCGCGCCGCGCCCGGCGAGGTGAAGCTGGTGCCGCTGGTCGACCTCGTCGACCTCGTCGCGGCCGGCCCACCGGCCACCGTCGTGGTCCAGGTGGTCGGCAACCTGCTGGTCTTCGCCGCGCTGGGCTTCCTCGCCCCGGTACGCTCCGCCGCCCTCGCCGGCGTCGGCCGGCTCTTCCTGCTCGGTGCCGCCGCCTCCGCGCTGGTCGAGTCCGCCCAGTACGCGCTGGACCTCGGCCGGGTCACCTCCGTCGACGACGTGCTGCTCAACGCGACCGGGGCGGCCCTGGCCGGGCTGCTGTCCCGGCCGTGGTGGGCGGGGCGCCGTCCGGTGCCGGCGCGGCCGGCCGCAGTGCCCGCCACGCCGCGAGCGTGACCAGCGCGAAGACCACCGCCGCCGCCCCGACCACCGGGCCCACCCCGTACGCCGCCCCGGCCAGCCCGGCGAGTGTCGCGCCGACCGGGGCGGTGAGCAGTGCGGCCATCCGCTGGGTGGCACCCACCCGACCGAGCAGCGCGGCTGGCACCCGACCCTGCCCGTACGCCGCCCACAGGCTGTTCCACACCGTGCTCCCACCCGCGAAGACGGCCAGCGCGAGCCCGGCCGGCACGGGGTGCCGGACCAGCGCGAACCCGGCCAGGGCGACGGTCTGCGCGAGGAGCACCGCGCGCAGCGCGGGGGTGGTGCCGAGCCGGGCGGCCAGCCGCCCCGCCGCGAGCGCCCCGGCCAACGCGCCGAGCACGACCGCCGCCATGAACAGCCCGTACCCGGCCGGCGGCACCCGCAGCACGTCCAGCGCGTAGAGGACCAGCACGGCCATCAGCGCGCTGATCGCCAGGTTCGTCCCCGCGCTGAGCAGGGTGACCCGCCACATCGTCGGCTCACCCCGCAGCCACCGCACCCCTTCCGCGGCCTCCCGCCACACCGAGCTGCCGCGCTCGCGGCGGCCCGCGCGCCCGTCCGGGCCGGCGGCGGTGCCCCGTCGACCGGGACCGGGTGCCGACCCGGCGTTGCCAGGCCGGGCGCCGCGACGCCGACCGGCGGCGGACCGGGACAGGGCGAGGGTGAGCAGGGCGGCGAGGGCGAAGGTGGCCGCGTCCACAGTGAGCGGCATGCTCGGCGAGACCGCGAAGAGCACCCCGGCCAGCGGGGCGCCGAGCAGGCCGCCGGCCAGCGCGGTGCCGGCCTGGAGGCGGCCGTTGGCGGCCGGCAGGGCCGGCGCGGGCACCAGCGCGGGCAGCAGCGCGAACGAGGCGGCGTCGAAGAGGACGCCGAGCGCGGCGAGCAGGAACGCCGTCGCCACCAGCGCCGGCACACCGGCCAGACCCCCGGCCACCGTGACGGCCAGCGCGGCGACCACGACCGCCCGCAGGCCGTCCACCAGCGCCATCGTCCGGCGGCGGTCCCAGCGGTCGGCGTACACGCCGCCGAGCAGGCCGAGCAGCAGCGGCGGGAGCTGTCCGGCGACGGTCACCACGGCCACCGCCCGGGGGTCGCGGGTCAGCGTCGCGGCCAGCAGGGCCAGGGCCGGCGTACGCAGGGCGTCGCCGAACCGGGAGGAGACGGCGGCGGACCAGAGCAGCCGGTAGTCCCGGCCGAGTGGGGTGGCGGTCATGCCGACGGACCCTGCCGCCTCCACCGGGTCGAGGGTCAAGGCGACCGGAAAGGGGTCGGACAGCGTCGGTGATCACCGGTACGGTGAGCGCCGAATCCGACCGGGGAGAGCGTGTGGACCGCACCTTCCAGGTCGACCTCCGTGGCGTGGTCGACCTGCTCAGTCATCACCTCTACGGCAGCCCCCGGGTGTACGTCCGGGAACTGCTCCAGAACGCCGTCGACGCGATCACCGCCCGCCGCGCCACCGAACCGGACGCCCCCGCCCGGGTACGGATCGAGCCGCCGGAGCTGACCGGCGACGGCACCCTGCGGGTGCACGACACCGGCGTCGGCCTCACCGAGGCGCAGGTGCACGAACTGCTGGCCACCATCGGTCGCAGCTCCAAGCGCGACGAGCTGGGCTTCTCCCGGCACGAGTTCCTCGGCCAGTTCGGCATCGGCCTGCTCTCCTGCTTCCTGGTCGCCGACGAGATCCGGGTGGTCACCCGGCACGCCGACCAGCCGACCGTGCTCTGGACGGGCTGGTCCGACGGCCGGTACGCCGTCCGCCCCGCCCCGCCCGAGCAGGCCCGGCCGGAGCCCGGCACCACCGTCACGCTGGTGCCCCGCCGCGACGCCGACCAGTGGCTCGGCGTGCCGACGGTGACCGAGCTGGCCCGGCTCTACGGCAGCCTGCTGCCGGTCGACGTCCGGGTCGGCGACACCCCGACCACCGCCGGGCCGCCGCCCTGGCCGACCGCCCCCGGCGCTCCGCTGGACCGGGCGGCCCTGGTCCGGTACGCCCAGGAGACCCTCGGCTTCGTCCCGTTCGACGTGGTGCCGCTGGCGGTGCCGGAGGCGGGGCTGACCGGGGTGGCCTTTATCCTGCCCACCCCGGTGAACCCGGCGGCGCGGGCCGGGCACCGGGTCTACCTCAAGCGGATGCTGCTCACCGAGCACGCCGACGGGCTGCTGCCGGACTGGGCCTTCTTCGCCCACTGCGTGGTGGACGCCAGCGAGCTGCGGCCCACCGCCAGCCGCGAGGCGCTCTACGAGGACACCCTGCTCACCGGCACCCGGGACGCCCTCGGCGACCAGGTGCGCGGCTGGCTGGTCCGGCTGGCCAAGCACGACCCGCGCCGGCTCGCCGAGTTCCTTCAGGTGCACCACCTGGGGGTCAAGGCGCTGGCCCTGCACGACGACGAGATGCTGCGCCTGGTCGACCAGTGGTGGCCGATGGAGACCAACGTCGGCACGCTCACCCTCGCCGAGTTCCGGCAGCGCCACGGCCTGCTCCGGTACGCCGCCAGCCTCGACGAGTTCCGCCAGCTCGCCGCCGTGGCGGCGGCGCAGGACCTGGCCGTGGTCAACGGCGGCTACACGTACGACACCGAGCTGATCGAGCGGCTGCCCGGGGTGGACCGGTCGGTGCTGATCGAACGGCTGGAGCCGAGCGACCTGACCACCCGCTTCGACGCGCTCGAACCGCACGTCGAGCTGGCCCTGCGGCCGTTCCTGACCGGCGCCCAGCGGGCTCTGGAACGGCTCGGCTGCGAGGTGGTGGTCCGGGCGTACGACCCGGTCTCGCTGCCGGCTCTCTACCTGGTCAGCCGCTCGGCGGCGTTCAACGACCAGCTCGCCGCCAGCCGCGAGAAGGCCGACGAGCTGTGGGGCGGCGTGCTGGACGCGCTGGCCGCCTCCGCCCCGCCGGACCGCCCGCAGCTGGTGCTCAATCACCGCAACCCGTTGGTCCGCCGGGTCACCACGCTGACCGACCCGGAGCTGGTCGGGCTCGCCGTCGAGGCGCTCTACGGGCAGGCGCTGCTGCTCGGGCACCACCCCATCCGCGCGGCCGACGCCGCCCTGCTGAACAGTTCCTTCCTCGGCCTGCTCGGCCGGGCCGTACCGGAACGGGAGTGAACCGACCGTGAGCGACGACGACCTGTGGCGGCTGCTGCACGAGGCCCACAACATGCCGTACGGGGCGGGGCAGACCGCCGCGCTGGAACAGCTGATCCGGCGGGCCGACGCCGGCGACGACCGGCACCTCGCCTTCGCCGCCCGAATGCAGGCCACCACCTCCTACGTCTACGGCGGCGAGCCGGCGAAGTCCTTCGTGACCTTCTCCTGGTGCCTCGCCGAGTTCGACCGGGACCCGCAGCCCTACCACCAGCGCTTCGCCCACCAGTTGCTCTGGCACTTCAAGTACATGGTCAGCGCCATGCTGAAGTTCCCCGAGCTGCCGCTGGACCGCACCTACGCGGTGCTGGACGACATGGAGCGGCGCTACCGGGACACCGGGCACTCGCTCCAGGCCGTGTACAAGCACCGCTACCTGGTGGCGTCGCACCTCGGGGCGCACGACGAGGCGGCCGACTGGTACCGCCGGTGGATGACCACCCCCCGCGACGCCCTCTCCGACTGCGCCGGCTGCGACCCGACCACGCAGGTGCACCACCTGTGTGAGGTGGGCCGGCACGACGAGGCGGTGGCCCTGGCCGAGCCGGTGCTCGCCGGCCGGCTCAGCTGCACCGAGCAGCCGCAGGCGATCCTCACCGCGCTGCTGCCGGCGTACCTGAATACCGGCCGGTCGGACGCCGCGCGGGACGCGCACCGGGAGGCGTACCGGCGGCTGCGGTCGAACCTCTCCGACCTGTGGGAGATCGCCGACCACGTCGAGTTCTGCACCCTGACCGGGAACGACGCCCGCGCCCTGGAACTCGTCGAGCGGCACCTGGACTGGCTGGACCGGGCGCCCACCCCGGCCGCCGCCATGCACTTCGCCGCCACCGCCGCGGCCGCGCTGCGGCAGGTGCCGGGCGAGCTGACCGTGCACCGCCGGGCGTTCGGCGACCGGCCGGCCGGGGAGGTGCCGGTGGCCAGCCTCGCCGCCGAGCTGACCGACACGGCGACCGCGCTGGCCGCCCGGTTCGACGCGCGCAACGGCACGGCGTACCAGTCGGAGGTGGTCGCCCGGCGGCTCGCCGTGCAGCCCGTCGGGGAGCACCTGCCGCTCTCGGCCAGCCTGCGGCGCCGCCCGACCCGCACCCCCGAGCCGGTCCCGGCCGACGGGGTCGGGGCGGAGCCGGTGCGGGTGCCGGCCGGGGCGAGCGCCGAGGAGCTGCTGGCCCTCGCCGACGAGTGCTGGCGCACCCACCGCACCGATGACTGCGCCACCGTGCTCAAGGCGTACGACGAGCGGTTCGGCGGCGCCGAGCTGCCGGCGGCCACCGTCGCACGGCGACTGGAACTGCGGGCGGGCGAGCTGAACGACGACGGCGACCCGGCGGCCTCCATCGAAGCCAACCGGGCCGCCCTGGCCGCCTGGCGGGCGGTGCCCGACCCGGTGCGCGCACAGGTGGTGGCCGGGCGCCTCGGCGCGCTGCTCTGCATGACCGACGACGGCGCCGAGGAGGGGTTGGCGCTGGCCCGCGAGTCGGCCGAGCAGCTCGACCGGCACGGCGACCAGCGGGAGCGGGCCGCCGCGCACGACCGGCTGGCCCTGGCGTACGTGCACCGGCAGCGCTGGGCCGACGCGCTGGACGAGATTGACCGGGCCGCCTTCGACGCGGACGTCGACCCGTGGCTGGCGGCCCGGGTGGCGCTGCACCGCGCGCACGTCCTGGAGGAGTTGGACCGGGGCGAGGAGATGAGCGAGGCGGCCGAGCGGGCCCGCCGGCTCAGCCGCGAGGTGGGCTCGGCCGGCATGCTGGTCGCCGCCTGCCTGGCGTACGCCCGCTGGGCCGACGACCCGGCCGAGGCCGTCGCCGCCTGCGACGAGGCGGTGCGGGTGGCCCCGGCGGACGCCCGGCTGGCGGTCCGGGTGGCCCGGGGCCGGGCGCTGCTCGCCGCCGACCGGGCCACCGACGCGGTGGACGACCTGGCCGAGGCGGTGACCCTCTGCGTCGAGCAGGGCGCCGAGGGGGACGCCTTCCTGCGGTGGGAGCTGGCCAACGCCTACCGGGTGGCCGGCCGGCTGAGCGAGGCCGCCGAGGTGGCCGAGGAGGCGGTGCTCGGGCTGGACCGGCTCGGCGCCCAGGCCGAGGCGGACCGGTGCCGGCACCTGCTGGCCGGCGTCTACGCGGGCCTGGGCGAGATCGAACCGGCGCTCGCCCTGCTGGAACAGCTCGCCGAGAACCTGGACGGCCCGGACAACCTCCCGCACCGGGCACAGGTGCTGGAGGAGGCCGGCGGCATCCTCTACGACGCCGACCGGGACGCGCTGGCCGCGCAGCGGTTCGCCGCGTCGGCGTCGGCGTACCGGCTGGCCGAGCTGCCGCTGGACGAGCTGCGGGCCCGGCGGCGGCAGCTGCTGGCGCTCTTCTGGTCCGGTGACCTGCCGGCCGCCTCGGCCCTCGTCGACGTGGTGGACGAGGCCGCGGCGGCGCTCACCGGGCTGGCCGAGGAGCCGCCCGTGGTGACGTACGAGCGGGCGCTGGCCGCCGAGGCGGTGGCCCGGGTGCTGACCGCCGAGGGCCGTACGGTCGCGGCGCTGGACCGGCTGGACGGCGTGGCCGGCCGGCTGCGGTCGATCGAGGCGTTCGGCGAGGCGGCCCAGGTCGAACTGCTCACCGGTGATCTGCTGCTGCGCGGTGACCGGCCGGCCGACGCGGAGCGCCTGCTCCGTGAGGTGCTGGGTGGGCTGCCGCCCGGCTCCCGGCCCGCCGGCCAGGCGGCCTGGCTGCTCGCCCGGGCCCTGGACGAGCTGGGCCGCTCCGCCGAGGCGGCGAAGCTGCGCGCCGACCACGGCATCGAGGAGGACTGACGCGGTCGCCGTCCCGGGCGGCGGTGGCCGTCCCGGGCGGCGGTGGCCGGGAGCACGCCGTGGGCCGGCGGCGGGGGCGGTGAACCGACCGACGGGTAACCGAGCCTCCACCACGGCCGGCGGGCGGTCTAGGCTTGCCCGGTGGCGGTGGAGCAGCAGGCGCGGGGCGGGGCGAACGGCGCGACGGGCGCGGGCCGACGCCGGTCCCGTCGGGACGAGATCCTGGAGATCGCGGTCGGCCTCTTCGCCGCGCGCGGCTACCACGGCGTGTCGATGGACGACATCGGCGCCGCCGCGGGCGTGACCGGGCCGGCGCTGTACCACCACTTCGCCGGCAAGGAGGCGATGCTGGTCGCCGCGCTGATCCCGGTCAGCGAGGGGCTGCTCGCCGGCGGCCGGGACCGGGCCGCCGGCCACCCGGACGACCCGCGCGGCGCGCTGGAGTCGCTGATCGACTTCCACGTCGACTTCGCGCTGGCCAACCCGGCGGTGATCGCGCTGCACCTGCACGAGCTGGACCGGCTCCCCGACGAGCCGCGTCGCAAGATCCGCCGACTCCAGCGGCTCTACGTCGAGGAGTGGGTGACCGTGCTGACCGCGCTGCACCCGGGGCTGCCCGACGGCGAGGCGCGGGTGCTGGCCCACGCCGCGTTCGGCCTGATGAACTCCACGCCGTTCCTCGGCGGCGAGGTCGACCGCCGCCGCCGTGCCGAACTGCTCCGCGCCGCCACCCTCGCCGCCCTCCTCGCCCCCACCGACCCCGCCTGACCCCCGGGCCCGCCGCGCCCCCCCGCCGGGCCTCTCGGCCCGCCCGCTTCGGTGATCAACAAGTTTGCGTCAGGAATCCGGCTCAAGCCGACGCAAACTTCTTGATCACCACGCCGGTGGGGGCCGGCGACTCGTGAGTAACCGGCGGCTCGTGGTTACCTGGCACCCGTCCCCACCCCTGGACGTCGGGAGGAAACATGATCGAGTCGCTGCTGGTCGCCAACCGGGGCGAGATCGCCCGCCGGATCATCCGTACCGCCAAGCGGCTCGGTATCCGCGCGATCGCGGTGCACTCGGAGGTCGACGCCGGCCTGCCGTTCGTCACCGAGGCCGACGAGGCGGTCTGCGTCGGCCCGGCCAACCCGGCGCAGAGCTACCGGAACGTGGAGGCGATCCTCGCCGCCGCCAAGTCGACCGGCGCGCAGGCGATCCACCCCGGCTACGGCTTCCTGTCCGAGAACGCGGACTTCGCCCGTACCGTCGAGGCCAGCGGCCTGATCTGGGTCGGGCCCCGCGCGGACGCGATCACCGCGATGGGGGACAAGATCAATGCCCGGAACCTGATGGCGGCGGCCGGTGTTCCGGTCGCGCCCGGCACCACCGACCCGGCGGCTGACCTGGACGCGGCGGTCGCGGCCGCCGCGGAGATCGGCTACCCGGTGATGGTCAAGGCCGCGGCGGGTGGCGGCGGCATGGGCATGGGCGTGGCCACCGACGAGACCGCGCTGCGCACCGAGTACGACAAGGTGCGCTCGTTCGCCGAGCGGATGTTCGGCGACGGCTCGGTGCTGATCGAGCGGTACTTCCCCCGGGTACGCCACGTCGAGGTGCAGATCCTCGGCCTGGCCGACGGCCGGGTGGTGGCGCTGGGCGAGCGGGAGTGCTCGGTGCAGCGGCGCAACCAGAAGCTGGTCGAGGAGTCCCCGTCGCCGGCGGTCTCCCCGGAGCTGCGCGAGCGGTTCCTGGCGGCGGCGGTGCGGGCCGGTGAGGCGGTCGGCTACCGCAACGCCGGCACGGTGGAGTGCCTGCTCGACCCGGCCACGAACGAGTTCTTCTTCCTGGAGATGAACACCCGCCTCCAGGTCGAGCACCCGGTGACCGAGCTGGTCTACGGCGTGGACCTGGTGGAGGAGCAGCTGCGGGTGGCGGCCGGCCTGGCGCCGACATTCGACCCGGACGCGCTCGCCCCGCGCGGGCACGCCATCGAGCTGCGGATCAATGCGGAGGACCCGAAGCGCTTCCTGCCCGGACCCGGCGCGATCAAGACCTGGGTCGAGCCGACCGGCGAGGGCGTCCGGGTCGACTCCGGCTACACCGAGGGCAACACGGTCACCCCGTTCTACGACAGCCTGATGGCCAAGCTCATCGTCAGCGGCAAGGACCGGGTCGAGGCCATCCAGCGCGCCAGGGCGGCCGTCGCCGCCTTCGAACTGGCCGGCCCGAAGAACAACCTCCCCTTCTTCGCCGAACTCCTGGAGAACGACGAATTCCTCTCCGGCGACTACGACACCGGCATCGTCTCCCGCATGCGCTGAACCGCTCGACCCCCGTTGATCATGAAGTTGTTGCCCCGACACGCCGAGGGGGAGGGCAACAACTTCATGATCGACAGGGTCGGGTGCAGATGGGCGGTGCGGAGTGGGAGGGTGGGGGAACCAGCTCAGCACTACGGCACAGTGAGGTGACCCCTTATGGCGGAACTGCCGGACTTCGTCTCCATCCGTGAGGTCGGGCCGCGGGACGGGCTCCAGAACGAGGAACCGATCCCCACCGACGCCAAGGTGCGGCTGCTCGACGCGCTCTCCGGCACCGGCGTCAAGCGGATCGAGGCGGTGTCGTTCGTGCACCCGAAGGCGATCCCGCAGATGGCCGACGCCGACGAGGTGTGGCAGCGCGCCACCCGGGCCGACGGCGTCCGCTACTCGGCCCTGGTACCCAACACCCGGGGTGCACAGCGGGCCCTCGCGGCCGGGTTCACCGAGATCGAGGTGGTCGTCTCGGCCAGCGACACGCACAACCGGCGCAACGTGAACCGCTCGACCGAGGAGTCGCTGGACGACATCGCCGAGCTGATCGACCTGCTGCACGGTGCCGGCGCCCGAGCCGAGGTGATCGTGGCGACCAGCTTCGGCTGCCCCTACGAGGGCGACATCGACCCGCAGCGGGTGGCCGGCATCGTCGACCGGGTCGTCCGCGACGGCGCCGACCGGGTCGCGTTCGGCGACACCACCGGCATGGGTACGCCCCGGCGGGTCCGCGAGCTGGTCACCGCCGTCCGGGACCGCAACGCGCACATCCCGGTGCTGCTGCACTTCCACAACACCCGGGGCACCGCCCTGGCCAACCTGCTGACCGCCCTGGAGCTGGGCGTCACCGAGTTCGACGCCAGCGTCGGCGGCCTCGGCGGCTGCCCGTACGCCCCGGGGGCCAGCGGCAACCTGGCTACCGAGGAGGCGGTGCACATGCTGCACGACATGGGCATCGACACCGGCATCGACCTGGACGCGCTGATCGAGGCGGCCGAGTTGGCCGAGGAGCTGGTCGGCAAGAAGCTCCCCTCCGGCGTGTTGCGCGCCGGTCCTCGTACCCGCCTCACCCCCCTCCCCGCCTCCTGACCCACCCCGCCCCGCCCCCGGCGGCGATCTCCGCGCGGGCGGCGGGTGCACGGTCACGGCATCCCCAGGATGGCCGTCCAGGCGATGACCAGGAGGACCCCTGCGGACAGTGGCCAGATCCACCACCGTCCGGGCGCTCGCCGCCGCCGGACGGAGAGGACGAGGAAGCCGAAGGCGAGCAGGTAGGAGGCCGTTGCGGACCACCACCACAACCTGATGTCCGGTATGTACCGGCCGAAGTCGGCGTCCCAGTAGCCCGGATTGTCCGCAGTCGGGGAGGTCCAGAGGAGAATCCAGGCGATCGGCGCGAAGCTGAGGCCGGCGAGGATCGTGAGAATGGCGGATGTCGCCATTCGCCTCGTCATGGTCCGGGCGGACGGAGTCGAGTCGTCCTCGGCGACGGTCATTCCTCTGCTGCCGCCGAACCGTGCGTCCGGCGGAAGTGCGCGGTCGGGTGCATGGTCGAAGTATGGCCGCCGACAGTCGACCCGTGGGGGCGGTGGTGACCGCACCCATGGGTCGCCGAAGCGGAGAACGATGCGCTAGCCTAACGATCGTTCAGGTAAGTCGGTCCGCTCACGAGGCGGCCCGGCCCAGGCGGCGAGGGAGTCGGCGTGACGCTCGACGGTGAGGCACTGGAGCAGCTGCGCAAGCGCGCCCGGGCCGGCGGTGCGGACAAGTACCACGCGGCGAACGCCGCCAAGGGCAAGCTCTTCGCCCGCGAGCGGGTCGCGCTCCTGGTGGACGACGGTTCCTTCGTCGAGGACGGCCTCTACGCCAACGCGATGGCCGACGGGCTGCCCGCCGACGGCGTGGTCACCGGCACCGCCACCATCGACGGCCGGCAGGTCTGCCTGATGGCCAACGACTCGACGGTCAAGGCCGGCAGCTGGGGCGCCCGGACGGTCGAGAAGATCATCCGGATCATCGAGCGGGCCTACTCGACCGGCGTGCCCATGGTCTACCTGGTCGACTCGGCCGGCGCCCGGATCACCGACCAGGTCGACCTGTTCCCGGGTCGACGCGGCGCCGGCAAGATCTTCTGGAACCAGGTCCGCGCCTCGGGTTCCATCCCGCAGGTCTGCGCCCTGTTCGGGCCGAGCGCGGCCGGCGGGGCGTACATCCCGGCGTTCTGTGACGTGGTGGCCATGGTGGACGGCAACGCCAGCATGTACCTCGGCTCGGACCGGATGGTCGAGATGGTCACCGGTGAGAAGACGACGCTGGAGGCGATGGGCGGCGCCAAGGTGCACTGCGCCGAGTCCGGGGTCGGGCACTTCCTCTGCAAGACCGAGGCCGACGCGCTGGACGTGGTGAAGCGCTACCTGTCCTACCTGCCGGCGAACTGGCAGCAGCAGCCGCCGTCGGCGCCCGCCCAGGAAGCGCCGGAGAAGGCCGACCTGGCCGCCCTGGTCCCGGCCAGCGAGCGGCAGGCCTTCGACATGCGCCGGTACGTCAAGGGCCTGCTCGACGACGGCTCGTTCTTCGAGATCCAGGCGCTCTGGGCCAAGGAACTGACGATCGGCTTCGGCCGGCTGAACGGCGAGGTCGTCGGCGTGGTCGGCAACAACTCGATGTTCAAGGGCGGCGTGCTCTTCGTCGACTCCGCCGACAAGGCGACCCGGTTCGTGCAGCTCTGCGACGCGTTCAACGTGCCACTGCTCTTCCTGAGCGACGTCCCCGGCTTCATGGTCGGCAGCGCGGTGGAGAAGCAGGGCATCATCCGGCACGGCGCCAAGATGATCACCGCGATCTCCGAGGCGACCGTGCCGAAGATCTGCGTGGTGGTCCGCAAGGCGTACGGCGCGGGGCTCTACGCGATGGCCGGGCCGGGCTTCGAGCCGGACGCGACCATCGCGCTGCCCACCGCGAAGATCGCGGTGATGGGGGCGGAGGCCGCGGTGAACGCCGTCTACGCCAACAAGATCGCCGCGATCGCCGACGAGGCCGAGCGGGCCGCCTTCGTCGCCGCGAAGCGCGAGGAGTACGAGCGGGACATCGACGTCGTCCGGCTCGCCAGCGAACTGGTGGTCGACGCCATCGTCGAGCCGCACGAGCTGCGCGCCGAGCTGGTCCGCCGGTTCGCCGCCGCGCGTACCAAGGACCGGCACTTCTCCCGGCGGCGGCACGGCGTCACCCCGGTCTGACCAGCCCCGACCCGACGCGGCGTCACGAGCGCCCGGCGGCCCGTCCACCCAGGACGTCCCACCAGGAGGATCAGATGGACTTCCGGCTCAGCGAGGAACAAGAGGCGCTGCGGGAGAGCGTGCGGGAGTTCGCCCGCGAGGTCGTCGCCCCGGTCATCGGCGAGCACTACGAGAAGCACACCTTCCCGTACGAGGTGATCCGCCAGATGGGCAAGATGGGCCTGTTCGGCCTGCCCTTCGGTGAGGAGCACGGCGGCATGGGCGGCGACTACTTCGCGCTCTGCCTCGCCCTGGAGGAGCTGGCCCGGGTCGACTCCAGCGTGGCGATCACCCTGGAGGCCGCGGTCTCCCTCGGCGCGATGCCGATCTACCGGTTCGGCACGGAGGAGCAGCAGGCGACCTGGCTGCCGAAGCTGCTCAGCGGCGAGGCGCTGGCCGGTTTCGGGCTGACCGAGCCGGGCACCGGCTCCGACGCCGGCGGAACCCAGACCCGCGCGGTGCTGGACGAGGCGACGAACGAGTGGGTGATCAACGGCTCGAAGGCGTTCATCACCAACTCGGGGACCGACATCACCTCGCTGGTCACCGTCACCGCGGTCACCGGCACCAAGCCGGACGGCTCGAAGGAGCTGTCGACCATCATCGTGCCCACCGGGACGCCGGGCTTCACGGTGGCGCCGGGCTACTCCAAGGTCGGCTGGACCGCCTCGGACACCCACGAGCTGACCTTCGACGACTGCCGGGTGCCGGCGGCGAACCTGCTCGGTGAACGGGGTCGGGGCTTCGCGCAGTTCCTGCGCATCCTCGACGAGGGTCGGATCGCCATCGCCGCGCTCGCCGTCGGCCTCGCCCAGGGCTGCGTCGACGAGTCGATCAAGTACGCGAAGGAGCGGCACGCCTTCGGCCAGCCGATCGGCAACTACCAGGCGATCCAGTTCAAGATCGCCGACATGGAGCTGAAGGCGCACACCGCCCGGCTGGCGTACTACGACGCCGCCGCGCGGATGCTGGCCGGTGAGCCGTTCAAGCGGCAGGCGGCGATCGCCAAGCTGCATGCCAGCACGATCGCGGTGGACAACGCCCGCGAGGCCACCCAGATCCACGGCGGCTACGGCTTCATGAACGAGTACCCGGTCGCCCGCTTCTGGCGGGACTCCAAGATCCTGGAGATCGGCGAGGGCACCTCCGAGGTGCAGCGCATGATCATCGCTCGCGACCTGGGCGTCTGATCCGGCCTCCGGCCCCTGCCGCGCCGCCGCACGGCGGGGGCCTGTCGGATTCCGGCGCGTCGGCTGGACGACGCACCCGTGTCGACCGTCGTAGCCGGTCCGTACCCTTCGTGGCCATGACACCGGCTCATGATCACCAGTTGGCGCCGGGTGGTCGTACCCCGCTGGCAGAGCTGTTGCGGGGGCACCGGCTCCGGGCCGGTCTCACCCAGGCCGAGCTGGCCCAGCGGGCCGGAATCGGCGTGCGGACCGTCCGTGACCTGGAGCGCGGCCGGTCCAGCCGGCCGCAGCGCACCACCGTGGAGCTGCTCGCCGACGCGCTCGGCCTCACCGACGGGCCGCGCGCCGCCTTCCTCACCACCGCCCGTGGGCGGGTCACCGTTCCGGCCGTCGCCGCAGACCCGGGCCACGCGCCGGCCGCCGGGTCCGCGCCCCGCGAACCCGGCCCCTCGGGTACGCCGATCGCGCTCCCGCCCCCGGTCGAGCTGATCGGGCGGGAGCGGGACCTGGCCGACCTCGCCGCGCTGCTCACCACGGGCCACTGGCCGCGGGTGGTGACCCTGGTCGGGCTGGCCGGCGTCGGCAAGACGGCGCTGGCCCTGGCGGTGGCGCACGAGGTCGTCACCGCGTATTCCGGCGGAGTGGCCGGTGTGCTGGTCGGCGAGGGGTCCGACGCCGCCGACGTGCTGGCCGCGATGAGCGCCGTGCTCGGCGCGGCCCGCCTGCCCGACCTGGCCGTCCGGCTGCGCAACCGGCCGACGTTGCTGCTGGTGGACGCGGCCGAGCGCGCCCCGGACCCGCTGGCCGATGCGTTGCGGCAGCTCACCGACGCGGTGCCGAGCCTGCGGGTGCTGGTGACCGGGCGGCACCCGGTGGGCGTACCCGGGGAACTGGTCCGCCCGGTGGCGCCGCTGGACGTGCCCCCGGCCGACGTGGTGGACGCCGCCGACCTGGCCCGTTACCCGGCGGCGGCGCTCTTCGCCGCGCGACTCGCCCGGGTCCGCCCCGAGCCGCCCGACCCGCGGGAGCTGCCCGCCCTGGCCGCGCTGGTGCGCCGGCTCGGCGGGCTCCCGCTCGCGATCGAGCTGATGGCGGCCCGGGGCCGGATCCTCGACCTCGACGAGCTGCTCAACCGATACGGCGATCGGGTCCTCGACCTGGCCAGCCCCGACCTGGGCCGACGCGGCTGGGAGGCCGCCGAGTCGGCGGGGTCGGGCCGGGCGCGGGCGGCGGTGGCGGTGACCCTGCGCGAGGCGGTGGCCACCAGCTACCGGCTGCTCGCCGCCTCGGAGCGCGCGGCGGTGCGCCGGCTCTCCGCGTTCGCCAACCGCTGGTCCGTGGAGCTGGCCGAGGAACTGCTGGCCGACGAGGCCGACCGGGACGGCGCGGTCGTCGTCGACCCGGTTCCGCTGCTGGACCGGCTGGTGGAGCTGGGGCTGGTCAGCATCCGGGGGTCCGGTCCGTTCCGGTTCCGGCTGCTCGACGCGGTCCGGGACTTCGCCGTCGAGCGGGCCGCCGGCCTGGGCGAGCTGACCGCGATCCGCCGCCGGCACGCCGTCGTCGTGGCCCGACTGGTCACCCGGACGGCACCGGACCTGGTCGGGGCGAAGCTGCCCGCCGCCGTACGCCAGCTCGACGAGGCGACCAGCGACATCAGCGCCGCCCTGGCGCACGCCGCCACCGACGACCCGCTCACCGCGCTGCGGTTGGCGGCGGCGCTGACCCGGTGGTGGCGGCTGCGGGGGCGGGACGTCTCCGGGCGGCAGTGGCTGCGCCGGCTGCTGGCCGACCCGCGTACCGCCGACGCCGACCCGGTGCTCCGGGCCTGGGCGCTGCTCGGGGTGGCCCGGCTCGCCGCCGAGCACGGCGCGGGGGCGCAGGAGCTGCCGGCGGCCCGCGCGGCGCTCGACGTCTTCGCCGCGCACGCGGAGGTCACCGGCGAGCTGGAGGCCCGGACGGTGCTCTGCGCGCTGCTCGTCGCCGCCGGCGAGCACGACGAGGGGCGCGAGCAGGCGCAGGCGGTGCTGGCGCTGGCCAGCCGGCACGGCCGGATCCGCGACATGGCGGTCGCCCAGAACAACCTCACCTGGCACGAGATCCGCCTCGGCGACCTGACCGGGGCCCGGCGGCGGCTGGCCGTCGTCGACCGACTGGCCGCCCAGTGCGACGAGCGGCGGCTGCGGCTGCTGGCCCGGGCCAACCTGGCCGACGTGGCCCGCCTCCAGGGCCGGTACGCCGAGGCGGTGGAGCAGGGCCGCCGGGTCGCCGGTGCGCTGGCGGACCTGGGCGACCCGGGACACCGTCGCCGGGTGCTCGGCACGGTCGGCCTGGCGCTGGCCCGGGACGGTCGGCTGGACGAGGCCGTCGACGTGCTGGCCGAGCTGCGGTCGGAGGCCCGCCCGGTGCCGCTCCCGGGTCCGGCGGTCCCGGTCGACGAGCCGATGGCGGCCGCCTCCGGGCCGCGCCGCGACGTGGTCGCCTCCGGATCCGCGCTGCCGGCCGGTGTGGTCGCGGCCCGTTTCCGGCCGGTGTCGCCGGGAGCCGTGGTGCCGTCGCCCTCCCGGTCGGGTCGGCTCGGGTGGCCGGTGGGGCAGGGGCGCGCCGGCACGGCGGTGGCGACGCCGCAGCCGGAGGAGGGGATCGTCGCCCTGATCGAGGGGACGGTGGCGCTGCACCGGGGCGACCGGGAGCTGGCCGCGGAGTGGTTCGGGGCGGCGGTGGAGGCCGGTGTCGACGGGCAGTACCGGCGGGACGTGGTCGAGGCGTTGGTGGGGTTGGCGGCGAGCACGGGCGACCCGGCCGTGCTGGACCGTCTCGACCGGGCCTGCCGGGACGGCGGAATCCGCCTGCTGCCGGACGAGCAGCATCTGCTCCGCGGGCTCCGCCCGGTCGGCTGAGACCCCGGGCGTCGTCCACGCGACCCGGCCCCTGCGCGGCCGGCGAGCGAGGGTTGGCATGGCCACCCGGCGAACGTGAGTGGTCGACGCACTAGCCGCGGGTGTGTCTGCGGATCTCCTCGGTGGCCTCGCGGTAGGCGGGTGCGGCGTGGGTGAAGTAGTCGAAGAGCAGGTCGAGTTGCTCGGGCGTGTAGCGGGCGAGGACGTCGGCGATCTTGCGGCGTCCGGGTGCGACGACCTGGTCGATGCGCGTGAGCGCGTCGGGGACCGGTTCGACCACGACCTTCCGGCGGTCGGCCGGATCCGCGGCCCGGCGTACGTAGCCGGCGCGTTCCAGCCGGTCGATCAGGCGCGTCGTGGCGCCGGTGGTCAGGCCGGTCCGGGTGGCCAGTTCGCCTGAGGTCAGCGCGCCGTCGAGGCTGATCAGGCTCAGCGCGTACCACTCGGTCGCGTGCAGGCCGGCGGCCTCGGCGCCCGCCATGCCGTGCAGCCCGACCGCGTCCAGGTAGCGCCGGAAGATCACATGCCGCTCCTGCGGACTTGCCATTCCGTCGATCCCTTCCGATAACATCTGCACGTATGCAGATACTGCGCATAGGCAGCATCTGTCTCACGTCACTGGAGGAATCATGCCCGCGGATGACCGGACAGCCGTCACCGACGTCCTGCACGCCCTGGTCGACGCGTGGGGTCGGCACGACGCTGACGCCTACGGCGAGCTGTTCACCGACGACGCCACCTACGTCACCTTCGTCGGCACCCGCTATCAGGGGCGGCGGGACATCGTGGCGAGCCACCGCACCCTGTTCGCCAGGTTCCTCAAGGGCACCCGGCTCGCGGACGAGGTCATCGACGTCCGCTTCCCCGGCCCGGACACGGCCCTGGTGACCGGCCGCGGCGACACCTACAAGGGCACCCGGCCGAGACGGCTGAGCAAGGTCCAGACCTACGTCCTGGTGCGTCAGGCGGACGGGTGCTGGCGGATCGCGGCGTTCCACAACACCAAGCGCAAGCCGCTCATGGAGGCGATCTCGTTCCGTACCGCCCCCGGCCTCGTTCCCACCGACCGGCACTGACCGCCGCGCTGCTCGTCGCGGCGGGCGCCGGGTACGCCTGGCTGGCGAATTGATCGCTACCGGGGCACAAACTGCGGGGGCGGGGAGGCGCGAGCGAAGAAGCCCCCTGGTGATTCCCCTCGCTCAATCGCTCGCGCCGGCACCCCCCCAGGTGCTCCCCCCGCGCTCGACGAAGGCTAGCCACCCCCGACGTCCGCTTTGCGGGACTTCACTGGGTTGTCCGGGCCGGCGTGGCCAGTTCTGCCGGTGGTTCTGCCGGTAGGGCGGGGCGGGGTGTCAGGCCGCCGGTTCGTTGGCGGGGGCCGGCTCGGTGCTGCCGGCGGTCGCCCCCGGGTGGACGGCGTCCCGCACCCGGCGCAGGCCGTCGAGCATCGCCGCCAGCGCCGCGGGTTCGAGTTGGCCGGTGAACCACTGCTCGATGATCCGCAGGTGACCGGGGAGGGTCTCGTCGAGGCGCTTCAGCCCCGACGGGGTGACCACCGCGTACGAGCTGCGGCGGTCGGACGGGCAGGCCCGGCGGCACAGCAGGCCGTCGCGTTCCATCCGGTCCACCACGCGGGTCACCCCGCTGGTCGACAGGGAGGTCTGCGCCGCCAGGTCGGTCATCCGCAGTTGGTGCCCGGGGGATCGGGCGAGCCGCATCAGCACCTCGAACTCGACGGCGGAGAGGCCGTGCTCCTCGTACTGGTCGGCGAACCGGGCCGACAGCCCGGCGTACGCCTCGACGAGGAGGCCGACGGCGGTGATCCGGGGGTCGTCGAACACGTTCTGATCCACCTGGCCATCCTAACAGTGCTTGACACGGGGAATATTGCTGCGGTTATAGTTGCTTCGTCAGTCATTGGGCTTCTAAACAATCTCTTCCCTGGAGGACGCACCATGACCAGCACCGAGTCGGTTACCCGCGACTGGGAGGGCCTCACCGTCCCTACCGCCGGCACCTACCTGCTGGATGCGGCTCACAAGCGGGTCGGGTTCGTCGCCCGGCACATGATGGTCAGCAAGGTACGCGGTGAGTTCGCCGACGCCTCGGCCACCATCACCATCGCCGAGGACCCCATGCAGTCCTCGGTCACCGCCACCATCCAGGCCGCCAGCATCAACACCGCCCAGGCCGACCGGGACGCCCACCTGCGCAGCCCGGAGTTCCTGGACGCCGAGGCCTTCCCGACGCTGGAGTACCGCAGCACCGGTGTGAAGTCCCGGGACGGCAACGAGTTCGTGCTGCTCGGCGAGCTCACCATCAAGGGCGTCACCCGGTCGGTGGAGCTGGACGTCGAGTTCGAGGGCGTCGGCCGCAGCCCGTTCGGCCAGGACATCTTCGGCTTCTCCGCGAGCACCGAGATCGACCGGGAGGACTTCGGTCTGACCTGGAACGTGGCGCTGGAGACCGGCGGCGTGCTGGTCGGCAAGAAGATCAAGATTGAGATCGAGGGTGAGGCCGTCCGCCAGGCCTGATCCCTGCGGACCCACCCGGCGAGGCCCCTGCTCTTCTGAGCAGGGGCCTCGCCCCGTCTCCGGGTGCAAATTGTCACGAATTATTCGTCAGCCGGGCCGGTGCCCGCGGTGGCCGCTGGGTAGAGAGGGCCACAGCGCGTATTCGTGGGGCCACTGGCCCTGGCGAGGTGGCGCTCTTACCGTGGTTGTTCACAACGCGGGCGGGACGACACGGTCCCGCGCGCCTCGCGCCGGGAGGGCACATGGGTAGGGACGTCGAGCAGGGCGCCTTCTCCCGGGAAGACCGGGTCCGCTACCGGCAGAAGGTTCGGCGCAGTCTGGACGTCTTCGCGTTGATGCTGGACGACTTCGGCTTCGACGCGGACCGGCCGATGACCGGTCTGGAGATCGAACTCAACCTGATGGACCCGGCGGGCGAGCCGGCGATGCGCAACGAGGAGATCCTGGCCGCCATCGCCGACCCGCTCTTCCAGACCGAACTCGGCCAGTTCAACCTCGAACTGAACGCCGCGCCCCGGCTGATCGAGGGCAGCGGGTTCGCCGAGTACGAGGCCGACCTGCGCAGCAGCCTGACCCGCGCCGACGAGCGGGCGGCGAAGTCCGACGCCCGGATCGTCCTGGTCGGCATCCTGCCCACGCTCACCGAGCGGCACCTGGTGGTGGACAACCTCTCCACCAACGAGCGCTACCGGGTGCTCAACGACCAGATCGTCGGCGCCCGGGGCGAGGACATCGAGCTCGACATCCGGGGCGTGGAACGGCTCCAGACCCACACCGACTCGATCGCCCCCGAGGCGGCCTGCACCAGCCTCCAGTTCCACCTCCAGGTCGCGCCGGACAGCTTCGCCGACTACTGGAACGCCTCCCAGGCGATCGCCGGCGTCCAGGTCGCGATCGGCGCGAACTCCCCCTTCCTCTACGGGCGGCAGCTCTGGGCCGAGACCCGGATCGCCCTCTTCGAGCAGGCCACCGACACCCGCCCCGACGAACTCAAGGCCCAGGGCGTACGACCCCGGGTGTGGTTCGGCGAGCGCTGGATCACCTCGATCTTCGACCTGTTCGAGGAGAACGTCCGGTACTTCCCGCCGCTGCTGCCGATCTGCGAGGACGAGGACCCGGTCGAGGTGCTGCACGCCGGCGGCGTGCCCCAGCTCTCGGAGCTGCGGCTGCACAACGGCACGGTCTACCGCTGGAACCGGCCGGTCTACGACATCATGGACGGTCGCCCCCACCTGCGGGTGGAGAACCGGGTGCTGCCGGCCGGCCCGACCGTGGTGGACATGCTGGCCAACGCCGCCTTCTACTTCGGGCTGGCCCGCGGGCTGGCCGAGTCGGACCGCCCGATCTGGAGCCAGCTCACCTTCAGCTCCGCCGAGGAGAACTTCCACGCCGCCGCCCGGCGCGGCATGGACGCCGTCCTGCACTGGCCCCGCCTCGGCGACGTGCCGGTGGCCAAGCTGGTCCTCGACACGCTGCTGCCGACGGCGGCGACCGGGCTGGACCGGTTCGGCGTCGACCCGGCCGAGCGCGACCGGCTGCTCGGCGTCATCGAGCAGCGCTGCCGTACCGGCCGCAACGGCGCGGTCTGGCAGACCGAGGCGGTCTGGGCGGCCGAGCGGCACCGGAACATGGACCGCGAGGCCGCCCTGCACCACATGGCCCGCCGCTACGCCGAACTCCAGCGCAGCAACGAACCCGTCCACACCTGGCCCGTCGACTGACCCACCCTCCACACCGGGCGGTTATGGCACTGCACTTTCACGGAAAGAGGGGCTATTCCGCGTCGGACAGCCACTCTTTCGGTGAACGTGCCTGGCCATCGGGCCGGGTGTGGGCGCGAGTGAGGGTCAGCGGGGGCGGCGGGACGGGCGGGTCCGGGGGGCGGTGGTGGGTGACGCGTCCGAGGGGTCGATGGTCTCCGGCGTCGGGTCGGGCGCGGTCTCGTCGGTCGAGGTCGTCGACTGCGCCCCGGAATCCCGGACGGGAGGGGTGGCCCGGCCTCGGCGGGCCGGTCGGGTCCGTCCGGTGCCGGTGGCGGGCGAGCCGTCGTCCGGGCGGCTGGTCCCGTCCGGCCGGTTGTCGGCCGGGGCCGGGTTCGTCTCGGCGAGCGGATCGGCGAGCCCTGTCGCGTCCGGTCGGGTGGCGGTCGTGGTCGCCGTGCCGGCCGTCGGCCGGGTGGCCGCGCCTGATTCCAATTCGCCCGTCGGGCCGGCGGGCCGACGCGTCGCGCCGGACGGGCCGGGGGTGTCGAAGGGCTCGCCGGCCGACGTCAGGTCGCCGTCGAACCCGCGGTCGTCCAGGTCGCCGGTGCGCTGCCGGGGCACCATCGCCGGGCGAGCGGCCGCGCGCCGTTCGGCGCGCTGGGCGAGCGCGGCCACCAGCACCGAGCCGGCCGCGCCGACGAGCACCGCGTACGGTGCGACGAAGTGCGCCGAGACCTGCGCGGGGGTGACCTCGGCCAGCCGGGGCACGGCGACGAAGTAGGCGACCGCGACCAGCAGCGGACCCGCCGCACCGGACACCGCCGCGCCGAGCCGACGCTCCGCCACCCGGGCGGTACGCCGCGCGGCCAGCGCGCCGATCAGCAGCGCCGAACCGGCGGCCAGCAGCACCCCCGGCCAGTAGACGTAGTCCCGCAGCCAGAACCGGGCGCTGTCCGTGCTGATCTGCCAGATCCCGAGCTGAGCCGTGGTCAACCCGCGTCCCGCGAGCACCCCGTCCGCGACCGACACCACGGCGAGCAGCCAGATCCAGCCCACCGTGGCGATCACATTGGTCGCGACGGCCCGCGTGTGCAGCGCCCAGATCGCGGTCAGCAGCCCGACCAGCACCCCGACCGCTGCGTACCCGGCGGCCAGGCTCTGTGGTGCGAAGGTGTCGGGCACGGTCGCCGCCCGGGCGGGCACGGCCACCAGCAGCACCGTGATCAGCGCGCCCACCGCGCCGGCCACGGCCAGCGTCATCCGGCGCAGCGTGCCGCCCCGCTCGGCGTCGCCGTCGTGTCCCCGTTCCGCCAGCCGCTGGGCGCAGACGGCCCCGGCGATGGTGGAGACGGCCGCGATCCACGTCGCCCAGGCGAGGCTGGCGTACCAGGCGGCGCCGGCGGCGCCGCGCTCGGCCGGTGCCCAGTCGATGACGCCCAGCCCGTAGGCGAAACCCAGTTGTGCCGCACCCACGCCGGCAGCGACGCCGACCGCGGTGGCGACCGATCCTCCCCAGCCCAGTCTGGCCATGCCGGGGAGCGTAGCGTCCCCTGGTCGGCGCGGCGAGCCGTGTGACGGCCCGGACGACGTGCGGTGACGGCTTGGCATCGCCCGGTACGGTCGCGGGTGACGAGGCGGAGAGTGCGATGAGCGACGGCCACACCCTTCTGGACACTCCGGCGCCGGGGCCGCGGGGGCGCGCCCCGCTGCTGATCGGCGGCGGGCTGGCCTTCGTCCTGCTGGCCACCGTGGGTGCGACCGCCGGCTGGGTGCTGGCCGGGCCGGACGAGCCGTCCGCCACCGATCCGCCGGCCGCGGCCGCGTCGACCGCCCCGACCTCGGCGCCCGCCCCGACCTCGGCCGCTTCGTCACCGTCGGCGCAGCCGGCGACCGTCGCACCGACGACCGCCCGGCCGACCCCGCCCGCCGCGTCGAGCACACCCCCCACCGGGTACGTGACCGTCCCCGATCTGGTCGGCGACGGCTTCGAGGGGGTACGCAGCGACCTGCGGGACCGGAAGCTGGGGTGGCGGCTGATCTTCGGCACCGGGTCGGGTGAGAAGGTCGAGCGCCTGGACCCCGCACCCGGCACCCGGGTGAGCCACGGCACCACCGTCAAGGTGTACGTCGCCGGGCCGGCACCGGAGGCGGAGGTGCCCGATCTGGACGACTACGACTGCGCCGACGCCGCCGCGACGATCGTCGAGCGCGGCTTCTACCCGCGTTACCGCACGGGTCGGGTCGGCAAGGTGCGCTCCCAGGATCCGGAGCCCGACGTGACCCGGCACTGGAACGACGAGGTCGCCATCTCCTGCGGCGGCGAGGAGTAGGCGCGGGCGGGCCGCCGCGCCGATCCCGGCGGCTGGTGACCCCGACCGTTACCGTGGACCGTCGAGGGCCACGACGCCTGCCCCGGTGGGAGAGGACGTGCGATGAGCGACGACCGTCAGGAGCCCGCCGACGACGCGACCCGCCCGCTGCCCTCCGATGACGACCGGACCCGCCCGCTGCCCCGCGCCGGCGACGGGCAGCCGCCGGGCCGCCCCACCCCGGAGCCGCTGGACGCGACCGCCCGGCACGAGCCGCTGGACGCCACGGCCCGGCACGAGCCGTTGGACCGGACCCGGCCGCTACCCCCGACCGGTGCCGGGGAGCAGACCGGGCCGACCGCGCCGCCCGTCTGGTCCGGGCGGGCCGGGGTGCCACCGCCGCGTCCGGCCGACTACCGGGAGCCGGTCGAGTGGTACGGCGAGGAGCAGCGTGGACGTCGCTGGTGGATGCCGATCCTGCTGGGCATCCTGGCGCTGCTGCTGCTCGCCGCCCTCGGCACGGGGATCTGGCTGCTGCTGCGGGCCGCCGAGGAGCGGAACGAGGAACCCGCCCCGCCGGCGCCGACGAGCGCGCCGGTGACCACGGCCGCGACCACCGCCGCCCCGACCACCGAGGCGCCCAGCACACCGGCCACCACGGCGGCCGCCCAGATTCCGGTGCCGCCCCTGGTGGGGCTGCCGCGGGCGTCGGCGGAGCGGATCCTGGACCGGCTCGACCTGTCGTACCGGGTGCGGACGCGGGAGTCGTCGGAGCAGCCGCCGGGCACCGTGATCGAGACCGACCCGGAGGCCGGTGAGCTGGTCGACACCGGTGATCGGGTGACGTTGGTGGTGGCCGCCGCGCCGTCGCCGACGGCTTCCCCCACCCGGACGGTCGAGCCGACGCCCGAGGTCACCCCCACCGGCTAGGAGGCTGGCTCACCACCTCCGGCGTCGCGTGCCGACCAGTCCCAACCCGGCCAGGGAGATGGTCAGGCCGAGCAGGCCGGAGTAGAAGAGCGACTGGCTGAGGGCCTGCCGGGCGTCGGCCGTGGACGAGCCGGCCAGGGCGGCCTCGCCGTCGCCGGGCCGGGAGCCGGCGTCGCTGTGGGGATCCTCCGAGGCGTTCGTCTCGGGACCCGGTGCGGTGTCGCCGTACCGGTGGTCGTCGGGTGCGGCGAGGTCGGCCGGCTGGTCGGAGTCGTCCTCGTAGCCTGGGTACCCGGCCACGCCGGGAGGTGGTGAGTTCTGCTCGACCACGGTGATCTCGGGAGCGGGAACGGGCTCGGCCAACCGGGTCGCCGATTCGGCCGGATAGCGCACCACCACCACGAGGGTGGTGACGGCGCCGACCAGCGCCAGCAGCCCGAAGGCATAACCGATACGGGACCTGTGGTGCCGCCGCGCGGCGGGCATATTGACCATGGCCATCCCAGGTTCAGGGTCCGGGACGCGCGGGGTGGTGACTTTCGCCGGGGTGGGCGTACCGAGTCTATGGCGACGGCACGCCCCCCGGCCGGGTAATGGCGGAGGTCAGCCCACCGCCACCGGGGCGCGGTTGATCGTCCGTCGGGTCCGTACGGTGTGCTGGCGCGGCACGGGCGCCGCCTGGAGCCGCCGGAGACCGGCCTCCTGTACGAAGATCGACCGTCGGTTGATCGCGTCCCCCGCCGCGTTCAACTCGTAACCGTCGAGCCAGAGCCAACCGTCGTAGGTGGGCCAGTCGAGCACCCGGATGACCCGGAACGTGATGGGTCGGATGAACTGGACACTCGCCGCGCGAGTCACGTGCAGTACGTCACCGGAGCGGGGAAGCACATGGGCTCCTGGGGAGGGTATGGCCGGCGGTGCCGGACCGGAGGTCATGGGGGAAGGTTTCTGGGGCCCGGTGACGGGATCGTGCCCCGCCGGCCGGTGGATCGGTGGCGGTGGTCGGGCCGTGCCCGCTGGTGGCGGACCGCCACCCGACCATCACCGTGCTGCTCCCGGTTACCGCTCCCGCCGCCGCAGCCGTCGGGCGTGCAGCGGCGGGGTCATCACCCCGGGGCAGGTCTCGTCGTCGCAGCTGGACCGGGTCGCCCGGCCGTCGTCCCGCCGGTGTCGTCGCCGTACCGGGGAAGCGTGGGGAGACGGTGAGTAACCCGAGCCATACGGACAGAGTGCATCAGGGACGTGCGACATGCAAGTTGCACGTCGACTTTTGCCGATACGCGAGCGCGACACGTGAACGAGGCGCTTGATGACGCCGACCCCGGACGGGCACACTGGACGCCGGTTTCGCCCGACGCGGCCGGTCGACGACCGGCACCATCCCTGCCGCGAACGATCGCCCGCCGTTCGTCGGTCGCGCCTCGGCGGGTGTCGACGCAGGCGCGAGCCACCGGGAGGTAACCGGGTGAGCGCGAGGAACGGGGAACACCACCCGGTGAGCCGCGGGGTGCCGCGGTGAGCGAGCGGCGCAGCCCCACCATCCGGCGTCGCCGGTTGGGCGCCGAACTGCGCCGCCAGCGCGAGGCGGCGGGGATCACGATCGAGGTGGTCGCCGAGCAGCTCGAGTGCAGCGCGTCGAAGATCTCCCGGATCGAGACCGGCCACACCTCCGCGACGCCGCGGGACGTCCGCGACATGCTGCGGATCTACGGCGTGGTGGGCGTCGAGAGCGACGAGCTGGTGCAGATCGCTCGGGAGGCCCGGCAGAAGGGCTGGTGGCACCCCTACAGCACGGTGCTGGTCGGGGCGTACGTCGGCCTGGAGGCGGCCGCCAGCTCGATCCGGGCGTACGAACAGCAGGTGGTCCCGGGCCTGCTGGAGACCGAGGAGTACGCCGGGGCAATGATCCGGGCAGCCCGCCCGGACTTCACCGTCGACCAGGTGCAGCAACGGGTGCGTGTCCGTCTGGGCCGTCAGTCGTTGTTGACCCAGGACGATCCGGTCGATTTGTGGGTGGTGCTCGATGAGGCGGTGCTGAGCCGGCCGGTGGGCGGCGACGCGGTGATGCGTGGCCAGCTCCAGCGGCTGGTGGAAGTGGCGGAACTGCCGAACGTGACGCTTCAGGTCCTGCCCTTCGAGGTGGGCGCGCACGCCGGCATGGACGGCACCTTCACCATTCTCAGCTTCCCCGAACCGAGTGATCCCGATGTCGTGTACGCGGAGAACGCCACGGGTGGGCTCTTCCTGGAGAAGAGCGACGAACTGCAGAAGTACAGCTTCATCTTCGATCACATTCGAGCAGCGGCCATTCGCCCGGAGGAATCCATAGCTCACATCGCGAAACTGGTAGAGGAGCCGCTGTGGAAATGGCGACCAAGGAGTTCCCCGTGGACCTGAGGCACGCGACGTGGTTCAAGAGTTCGAAGAGCGGGCCGAACTGCGACAACTGCGTCGAGGTGGCGTACGTGACCGGGGCGGTCGGCGTTCGGGATTCGAAGGACAAGACGGGCCCGGCCCTGGTCTTCGCTCCGGGAGACTGGCACGCCTTCGTCACCCGGACCCGGAGCGGCGGGTTCGTCCAGCACTGATCGACGCAACGTGGCGTTGACGACGGGTCGGCCGGGGATCTCCCCGGCCGGCCCGTCGCCACTTGCGTTCCGTCTCGTTGAACCCCTCGATACGGCGCTGGTCGACAACCCGCCGCACGGATCGGAAACCGAGCGAGGCAGGCGAGACGGATGACGACGATCGGTTCAGACAACCTCACCAACGGCCCGGGCAAGTCGGAGCGCTTCGGCGGCAAGTACCGCGGCGCGCGCCGGGACACCGTGCTCACCGAGGTCGTGTCCACCGACACCGAGGTCGGCGGGCGGGACGCCGGGTCGGCCGCGCCGGAGCAGGCCGGGCCGCCGCTGACGCTGCCCTCGCTCGACCCGAACCCGCTGACCGAGCCCTCGTTCCCGCCGGCCGGGTGGCCGTTGGAGCCGAGCGAGTCGCTGGTCGACCACCCGCTGCTGCGCGGCCTGCTGATGGAGCTGCCGCCGAAGGGCAGCGTGCCGCCGCCCGGTTGGCTGGACCGCTGGTTCGAGGCGACCCGGGCGATCCTGGAGCTGCTATACGTGCAGGGGCCGAGCCGCACGCGCTGAGGTCGCCGTCGCCTCCGGTAACGCCCGCTCGGCGAGCCGGTTGTGGCGGAGTGCCAGGCGTACCCCGATCGCGATGACCGCGAGACCGCCCAGGGTGACGGCCGGTCCGGTCAGGCGCGGGTCGGCGGCGAGGTCCAACCCCGCGGCGGACAGCACCGGCGGCAGCGTGGCCAGGGCGGTGGCCTGCAGCGGCAGGCCGATCAGCGGATGTGCCCCGGCGGCCCGCAGGCCGTGCGGCGCCGGCGTCTCCGGCGCGGTGGCGAACGCGCCGGCACCGGCTCCGAGCCGGCGCAGCCGCCGTACCGTGCAGACCGCGACGGTGAGCGCCGGGCCGGCGGCCAGGCCGAGACCGGCGGCGGCCCGGTCGACCGGCGTAGCGCCGGCACTGGTCAGGCCGACCGCCAGCACCGCCGCCGTCAGGCCGAGGCCGGTCAGGGTCAGGGCGAGCAACCATCCGGTACGCCGGCGGAGTGCGCGGGCGCGGTCCAGCCGGGGCAGTCGATCGGCCACCACACCGGCGGCCAGCCAGACCCCGGCGATCGGCAGCAGAACGATGAGATGGCCATCCATGTGGTCCAGCGTTGCCCAGATCGGCCGTCGGCGAATCCGGGGCCGGCCCCCCGTTCGCCCCCTACCTCACCCGTAGGGGCATCCCGCCGACGTTATGAACGTTTCGACATGTTTAACTCCCGGACCCCGCCGATCTACCCTCGGATAGATCGGCAACCATCGATCAGCCTCGGATGCGCGGGTGGACGCTCGGCTGCCGGTCGGAGGGAGGTAGGGAGATGGGTCTTCCACACAGGTCCGCACTCGTCGGGGTGGCCACCCTGGCGATGTTGGCAACCGCCGCACCCGCCATGGCCGCCGAGCCCGTCGGGGTGATCCGGGAAGCGGGCGGGGCCACCGCCGTGCCGGACAGCTACATCGTGGTCTTCAAGGACAGCGCCGTCGGCCGGAGCCGGGTGGGTGACAACGCCCGACGGCTGGTCGGCAGGCACGGCGGCCAGGTCGCCCGTACCTACACCGCCGCGCTGCGCGGCTTCGAGGTCACCGTCGGCGCGGCGGCGGCGGCCCGGATCGCCGCCGACCCCGCGGTGGCGTACGTCGAACAGAACCACACCGTCTCCATCTTCGGCACGCAGGCCAACCCGCCCTCCTGGGGCCTGGACCGGATCGATCAGCGCAACCTGCCGCTGAACAGCTCGTACACCTACCCGACCACGGCGTCCAACGTGCGCGCCTACGTCATCGACACCGGCGTGCTGTACGGGCACAACGACTTCGGCGGCCGGGCGGTCTCCGGCTTCGACGCGGTGGACGGCGGCTCCGCCGACGACTGCAACGGCCACGGCACGCACGTCTCGGGCACCGTCGGCGGCTCTTCGTACGGCGTGGCCAAGGGCGTGCAGATCGTCGGCGTCCGGGTGCTCGACTGCCAGGGCAGCGGCACCAACGCCCAGGTCGTGGCGGGCATCGACTGGGTGACCGCGAACGCGGTGAAGCCGGCCGTGGCGAACATGAGCCTCGGTGGCTCCGCCAACAGCTCGATCGACACGGCGGTCACCAACTCCATCAACTCCGGCATCACGTACGCGGTCGCCGCCGGCAACGGCGACATCTTCGGCAACCGCCAGAACGCCTGCAACTACTCCCCGGCCCGGGTCGGGTCGGCGATCACCGTCGGCGCCACCCAGAACAACGACGCCGCCGCGAGCTTCTCCAACTTCGGCACCTGCGTCGACATCCTGGCCCCGGGCGTCAACATCACCTCCGCCTGGTACACCGGCACCACCGCGACGAACACCATCAGCGGCACGTCCATGGCGTCGCCGCACGTCGCCGGCGCCGCCGCGCTCGTCCTCTCCGCCAACCCGTCGTGGAGCCCGCAGCAGGTTCGCGACAACCTGGTCAACGCCGCGACCCCGAACGTGGTGACCAACGTGGGCACCGGGACCCCGAACCGGCTGCTCTACGTGGACAACGGCACCACCCCGCCGCCGACCAACGACTTCTCGGTCTCGGTGTCGCCGACCTCCGGCTCCACCGCCCCGGGCGGGTCGGTGACCGCCACCGTGGCCACCGCCACCACCAACGGCTCCGCGCAGTCGGTCAGCCTCTCCGCCAGCGGCCTGCCGGCCGGCGCGACCGCCTCGTTCAACCCGTCCACGGTGACCTCGGGCGGCTCGTCCACGCTCACCATCGCCACCTCGGCGAGCACCCCGCCCGGCACGTACACCGTGACCGTCACGGGCACGGCCGCGTCGGGCACCCGTACGGCGACGTACTCGCTGACGGTGACCGGCTCGGGTGGTGGCGGCTGCTCCGGCAGCAACGGCACGGACGTCGCGATCCCGGACACCGGCGCCACGGTGTCCAGCTCGATCGTGATCTCCGGGTGTGGCCGCAACGCCTCGTCGGCGTCGACCGTCGCGGTGAACATCGTCCACACCTACCGCGGTGACCTGGTCATCGACCTGGTCGCCCCGGACGGCTCCGCGTACCGGCTGAAGAACAGCAGCTTCTTCGACGGTGCCGACAACGTCAACGCCACCTACACCGCGAACCTCTCGTCGGAGGCGGCGAACGGCACCTGGCGACTCCAGGTGCGCGACGTCTACTCGGGCGACACCGGCTACCTCAACACCTGGACCCTGACCCTCTGACGCACCCTCGCCGCGGGGCTCCTTCCCACCGGAAGGGGCCCCGCACCCTGTCTGGCCGGCCCGCCGGCTCCGCAGACCCGCCGGGTGGCGCGGCTGCGCGGGTCAGACCGAGAAGGTGGCCGGGCGTTCCGTGGCCGGCGCCGGAGGCTGCGCCTTCCACAGGCCGGTCTTCTGCCCGGCGAGGCGGGTCAGGTACGCCGGGTTGAGGATGACGTACCGGCGCCAGAGCCGCTTCGGCTCCAGGCCGAGCCGCCAGAACCACTCCAGCCCGGCCCGCTGCATCCACGGGGGCGGCTGCTTGAGCAGGCCGGCGTGGTAGTCGAAGGCCGCGCCGACCGCCATCAGCGGCATGTCCAGCAACGGCCGCATCGCGTACGCGAAGACCTCCTGGCGCGGGCAGCCCAGGCCGACCAGGACGAGCCGGGCCCCACTGGCCCGGATCCGGTCGGCGATCTCCACGTCCTCGCCCGGCTGGACCTCGCGGAACTTCGACGGCTCCACCCCGGCGATCTTGAGCGCGGGGAACATCCGTTCCAGCGCCGGGATCAGTCGGGCCAGCGTCTCCTCGGTGGAACCGTAGAGGTAGACCGGCAGCCCCTCCTCGGCGAAGCGGCGCAGCACGTGCAGGGTCAGCGTCGGGCCGTAGACCCGGTCCGCCAGGCCGGCGTGGTGCAGCAGGTTGAGCGCCCAGCGGACCGGCTGGCCGTCGGGGGTGACCACGTCGAAGGAGTTCAGCCGGGCGTTGTGCGCCGGGTCGAGCACCCCGGTCATCACGCCGTGCACGGCCAGCGCGGTCAGCGCCAGCGGGCGGCGCTCGTGCGCGGCGGCCACCACCTGCTCGGTCGCCGAGGCGTAGTCGGTCGCGTCGACCAGGACGCCCAGGACGTTCCGCTTGCCCTTGCCGGTCATGCCTGCGGCACCCACTTGTCGACGTTGGCCTCGTAGATCTCCCGCATGATCATCGGTACGTCGTAGACCTGCTTCCAGTCCGGGTAGTCGGCCTGGAAGGCCTCGTTCGAGCCGATCCACCACTTGTGGTCGCCGATCCGGTTCGCCTCGACGTACTCGGTGACCATCTCCCGGCCGGTGATCTGCTCGGCCAGGGCGAACGCCTCCCGGTTCGAGGTGTTGGAGTGCCGCCCGCCGCCCAGGTTGTAGACGGCCGCGGAGCGCGGGTTGCGGAAGAACGCCTCGAACGCGGAGACCACGTCCGAGCTGTGGATGGCGTCCCGGACCTGCTTGCCCTGGTAGCCGAAGATCTTGTACGTGCGGCGCTCCATGTTCGCCCGCATCACGTACCCGAGGAAGCCGTGCAGCTCCGTCGCGGAGTGCGCCGGGCCGGTCAGCGTGCCGCCCCGGAAGCAGGCGGTCTTCATGCCGAAGTACCGGCCGTACTCCTGCACCATCACGTCGGCGGCGACCTTGGAGGCGCCGAAGACCGAGTGCAGGCAGGCGTCGATCGACATGTCCTCGCGGATGCCCTGCTCGTACGGGTGGCCCGCCTCGATCTCCCACCGGGTCTCCAACTCCACCAGGGGCAGGCTGTTCGGGCGGTCGCCGTAGACCTTGTTGGTCGAGCAGTGGATCACCGGCGCCTCGATGCAGTGCTCGCGCACGTTCTGCAGCACGTTGAGGGTGCCGCCGGCGTTCACGTCGAAGTCGGTGAAGGGGTCGCGCACCGCCCAGTCGTGCGAGGGCTGCGCGGCGGTGTGGATCACCACGGCGATGTCCCGGCCGTAGCGGGCGAAGAGCTTCGCCAGCGAATCCCGGTCCCGGATGTCGATGCTGTGGTGCGAGTACGCGGACCCCAGCTCGTCGGCGAGCCGCCGGACGTTCCACGCGGTCGACGCCTCGGCGCCGAAGAACTCCTGCCGCATGTCGTTGTCGATGCCGACCACGTCCAGGCCGAGGCCGGCGAAGTGCCGGACCGCCTCGGACCCGATCAGACCGCCCGACCCGGTCACCAACGCGACACTCACACGCCACTCCTGGTCAGTAGGAGGCAGGGAAACCCTCGGAGCATAGCGTGACGTCCGGCACGCCCCGATACGAGTCGAGGGCCCCGCAAGCTGCGGAGCCCTCGTCTGTCTGGTGGGGAAGGGGGGAGTTGAACCCCCACGTCCTTTCGGACACACGGACCTGAACCGTGCGCGTCTGCCATTCCGCCACTTCCCCGTGGCTTGACCTCGAACACTGTAGCTGGTGCCGATCCCGCTGTCGCCAGCGGGCCTACGTGTCCTCCGTCATCGCCTCGACTGGTTACGCTCCGTGGAGCAGTCACCGCCTCGGCGGACGAAACATTAGCACGCCCGGAGGGCCCCTTTCGAACGGGCCGGCACGCGCCCGCCGAGCGGCGCGCGAGCTGCATGCGCGCCGGCCGGATACCATCATGTCCTCGGGACCCGAGGAGGAGCCGGTGAGCGTGCTGCAACGCTTCGAGAAGCGTCTGGAAGGCCTGGTCGAGGGGGCCTTCGCCAAGGTCTTCAAAGGGGTGGTCCACCCCGTGGAGATCCTCAACGCCATGCAGCGGGAGGCCGAGGCGCACAAGGCCATCCTGGCCGGTGGGCGCACGTTGGTGCCCAACCGCTACGTGATCGATCTCTCGCCGTACGACCACAGTCGGCTGGCGCCGTACGCCGCCGCGCTGGCCCAGGAACTGGCCCAGTCGCAGGCGGAGTTCATCGGCGAGCAGGCGTGGACGGTCTACGGCGACGTGATCGTCGAGATCGAACGCGGCGAGGGACTGGACACCGGCATGTTCCGGGTCACCGCCGAGGTCTACACCGGTGGCGAGGTCGCCCCGGTCTCCGCGCCCGGTGGCTACGACGCCGGCCCGCCGGCGTACCCCGCGTACGACCAGGGCGGCGGCTACGGCCCGCCGCCGGGACACGGCGGCGGCGCCCGCAACGTCCGGCTGGTCTCGGGCGACGGCCGCACCTACCCGCTCCAGATGGGGTCGACGGTGATCGGTCGCGGCGACCAGGCCAACCTGCGCCTGCCGGACGTCGGGATCTCCCGGCGACACGCCCGGCTGGACTTCGACGGCGGCCAGGTCGTGCTGACCGACCTCGGGTCGACCAACGGCACGATGGTCAACGGCCAGCGCGTCTCCGCGGTCGCCCTCAACCCCGGCGACATGATCCAGCTCGGCACGACCACCCTGACCTTCCGCGTGGACGGCTGACCCGCCTTGCCGGAGCTCGTCATCACCGTCGCCCGGTTCGGGTTCCTCATCCTGCTGTGGATCTTCGTGTTCACGGTGGTCGGCGTGATCCGCCGTGACCTCTTCGCAGGAGCCCGGTCGGGCCGGCTGGTGGCCGCGCCGCGCGCGGTGGGCGCCTCCACCGGGCAGGCGGCGAAGCCGGCGAAGGTGAAGCGGGGCAGGGCCGCGCACCAGTTGGTGGTCACCGCCGGCCAGCTCGCCGGCACCCGGATCACCCTCGGCGAAGCCCAGATCACCATCGGACGGGCCGAGGACTCCACCCTCGTCATCACCGACGACTACGCCTCCGCGCGGCACGCCCGGCTCGTGCCCCGCGACGGGCAGTGGTTCGTCGAGGACCTCGGCTCGACTAACGGCACCTACCTGGATCGCGCTAAGGTCACCGGACCAACCCCCGTCCCCCTCGGCGTGCCGATCCGGATCGGCCGCACTTCTCTCGAATTACGGCCATGACTCTGACCCTGCGCTATGCGGCCCACAGCGACCGCG
This sequence comes from Micromonospora sp. CPCC 206171, assembly GCF_036906755.1. Lineage (NCBI taxonomy): Bacteria > Bacillati > Actinomycetota > Actinomycetes > Micromonosporales > Micromonosporaceae > Micromonospora > Micromonospora sp. CPCC 206171. Next base: position 225,433 of record NZ_JBAKHT010000004.1, read on the forward strand.
GTCTGATCCGAGACGGAAACCAGGATTCCGTCTACGCCGGGCCGCGGCTCCTCGCCGTCGCCGACGGCATGGGCGGCATGGCCGCCGGTGACGTCGCCAGCAACATCGTCATCGGTGCCATGGCGCCGCTCGACGAGGACGTCCCAGGGGACGCCCTCGTCGACGCGCTGCGCTCGGCCGTGGGCACCGCCAACCAGCAGCTCCGCGACACCGTGGACGCCAATCCGCAGCTGGAGGGGATGGGCACCACGCTCACCGCGACCCTCTTCTCCGGCAGCAAGCTCGGAATGGTCCACATCGGTGACTCGCGGGCCTATCTCCTGCGCAACGGTGAGTTCGCGCAGATCACCAAGGACGACACCTACGTCCAGATGCTCGTCGACGAGGGCCGGATCAGCGCGGAGGAGGCGAGCAGCCACCCCCAGCGCTCGTTGCTCACCCGCGCCCTGGACGGTCGCGACATCGACCCGGAGTACAGCGTCCGCCAGGTGCTGCCCGGTGACCGTTACCTGATCTGCAGCGACGGGCTCTCCGGCGTGGTCAGCGCGGACACCATCGCCGACACCATGCGGGAGTACACCGACCCGCAGCAGTGCGTCGAGCGGCTGGTGCAGCTGGCGCTGCGCGGCGGCGGCCCGGACAACATCACCGTGATCATCGCGGACGCCACCGACCAGGACATCGTCGAGGCGAGCCCGATCGTCGGTGGTGCCGCGTCCCGGGACCGGGGCATGGCCACCTCGGCCGACGTCTCCACCCCGGCCGCCCGCGCCTCGGCGCTCTCCGCCCCGCGTCCCCCGGTGCCGGAGGACCCGGCCGCCAACCGGGACGACGAGCCCGAGCGGCGCCGCCGGCCGCTGCGTACCGTGGCGATGCTGCTGGCGCTGCTGGTGATCCTGGGCGGCGGTCTCTTCGCCGGCTGGAGCTACACCCAGCGGCAGTACTACGTCGGGGCGACCGAGCAGGGGCAGCTCGCGGTCTTCCGCGGCGTCCCCGGCCAGGTCGCCGGGCTCGACCTCTCCAGCGTGCACTCGACCAGCCAGGCCAAGCTGGACGACCTCACCCTCGCCGCGCAGGAGCAGGTCAAGCAGGGCATCCAGGCCAAGAGCGAGCCCGACGCGGTACGCCGGCTGACCGAGCTGACCGTCGACGACCCGGCCAACCCCAACCTCAAGCCGCTCTGCCCGCCGAGCCCGACCGTGGCGGCGAGCGCCTCCCCGGTCCCGCCGACCGGCAGCCCGGCCCCGCCCACCCCGACCGCCGGCGGCCGTCCGGCCGGCACCGTCACTCCCGCGCCGACCACCACGCCCGACGCCCCGGCCTCCGACCCGGTACCGCCGGTCGTGGATCCGGCGGGCTGCCGGTCGACCGAGTGAACGTCGGCTGAGAGCCCGAGGAATCGATTTCGTGACCGCAGCCGCCACCCCGGCAGCCTCGCCCGCCACCACGGGCGAGCAGCCCGGCGTGCGCCTGGCCCGGTCCCGGCGCAACGCGGAACTCTCCCTGCTGCTGCTGGCCATGGTGCTGGTGGCGGCGTACGGGGCGATCGTCGAGGCGAACATGCTCGACACGGTCACCCCGGACTTCTGGGTCCCGGCGGCGGCGCTGGGCGCCGTCTTCCTCGGCATGCACGTGGTCATCCGGTGGCTGGCGCCCTTCGCCGATCCGGCCCTGCTGCCGGCGGTCGCCCTGCTCAACGGGATCGGGGTCGGCTTCCTGCGCCGGCTCGACCTGGGCAAGGCGGCGCCGGTCGAGCGGGAGACGCTGGCCGTCTTCGCCGGCACCGGCGGTCGCCAGCTGGCCTGGACGCTCGCCGCGGTGGTCCTCGCCGCCGGGCTGCTCGTCCTGATGCGCGACCACCGCTCGGTCTCCCGGTACGCGTACACCCTGGGTCTGGCCGGCATCGTGCTGGTGATGATCCCGGCGGTGCTGCCCGGCCGGTTCTCCGAGATCAACGGTGCCAAGCTCTGGATCCGGGTCGGCGGCTTCTCCATCCAGCCCGGTGAGTTCGCGAAGCTGGCCCTGCTGGTCTTCTTCGCCTACTACCTGGTCCGCAAGCGCGAGGTGCTCTCGCTGGCCAGCCGCCGGATCCTCGGCATCGACTTCCCCCGCGGCCGGGATCTCGGCCCGGTGGTCGTGGTGTGGCTGATCAGCCTCCTGGTCCTGGTCTTCGAGAAGGACCTCGGCACCTCGCTGCTGTACTTCGGCATGTTCGTGGTGACGCTCTACATCGCCACCGAACGGGTCAGCTGGCTGCTGATCGGTCTGGTCCTCTTCTTCGGCGGCGCCTACCTCGCGTACGTCCTGGGTGGCACCGTCGGCGGCCCGTTCGCCAACTTCTACACCCGGGCGGAGATCTGGCTGGACCCGTTCGCGGAGCCGTACGACCGGGGCTACCAACTGGTGCAGGGCCTGCTCGGCCTGGGCAGCGGCGGTCTCTTCGGCACCGGCCCGGGTGCCGGCGAGCCGCTGGAGATCCCCGAGGTGCAGAACGACTTCATCTTCGCCGGCATCGGCGAGGAGATCGGCCTGTTCGGACTCACCGCGCTGCTGGTGACCTACCTGCTGATCGTCGAGCGGGGGCTGCGGGCCGGGCTCGCCGTCCGGGACTCGTTCGGCAAGCTGGTGGCCGGCGGTCTCGCCTTCACCCTCGGACTCCAGGTCTTCGTGATCGTCGGCGGGATCAGCAAGCTCATCCCGCTGACCGGGCAGACCACGCCGTTCCTCTCCGCCGGTGGTTCCTCGCTGATGGCCAACTGGCTGCTCATCGCGGTGCTGCTGCGGATCTCCGACGCGGCCCGCCGCCCGGTGGCCCAGGGCGCCGGCCCGGCGGCCCGACCCGGTGGCGGCGCGCCGGAGCAGCTGCACGGTGCTCCCACGGAGGTGATCCGGCCGTGAACGCACCCCTGCGCCGCGTCGGCGTCGTCGTCATGATCCTGTTCGGTCTGCTCTTCGCGAATCTGAACTGGATCCAGGCCTACAAGGCCGATGAATACCGCAACAGCGACTACAACGGCCGGGTCCAGGTGGCCGAGTACGAGCGCCGACGCGGCAACATCGAGGCCGGCGGCACCGCCGTCGCCACCAGCAAGGAGACCAGCGGCAAGCTGAAGTTCCTGCGCACCTACCCGGGCGGGGGGAAGTACGCGCACGTGCTCGGCTACAAGCCGGTCAACCTCGCGGACACCGGCATCGAGCGGGTGGAGAACGAATTCCTGGCCGGCACCAGCGACGCGCTGATCGCCAACCGGATCAAGGACATGTTCACCGGCGACGAGACGGGTGGCGGCAACGTGCTGCTCACCCTCTCCAAGCGTGCCCAGGACACCGCGTACGAGCAGTTGCGCAACAACAACAACGGGGTGAAGAAGGGCGCGGCGATCGCCATCGACCCGCGTACCGGGGCGGTGCAGGCGCTCGTCTCGATGCCCAGCTTCGACCCGAACCCGCTGGCCGACCACGACACGAACCAGGCCTCCGCGGCGTACAACCGGCTGGAGCAGGACCCGGACGGTCCGCTGAAGAACCGGGCGCTCTCCGAGACGCTGCCCCCCGGCTCCACCTTCAAGATCGTCGTCGCCGCCGCAGCCCTGGAGAACGGGGTCGGCAAGAACACCCAGATCCCGGCCGGGGCGAGCTGGACCCCGCCCACGTCGGGCTCCCCGATCCGCAACGCCGCCCCGTCGATCTGCCCCGAGCCACAGGTCAGCCTGATCGAGGCGGTCCGGGAGTCGTGCAACACGGGCTTCGCCCAGCTCGGCGTGAAGCTCGGCGCGGACACCGTCAAGGAGAAGGCCCGCCAGTTCGGCTTCGAGCAGGACGACCTCACCGTCGGCCAGCTCGGCGAGGACGGCCTCACCGTCGCGCCGAGCCGGACCGGCGCGATGGAGGCCCCCGGCGGCGGCACCGACCCGGCCGCGCTGGCCCAGTCCTCCATCGGGCAGCGCGACGTCAAGATGACCCCGTTACAGGGCGCGCTGATCGCCGGCACGGTCGCCAACGGCGGCAGCCAGATGCGGCCGTACCTGGTCAAGCAGCTGCTCGCGCCGGACCGCACCACCAGCTACTACACCGCCAAGCCGCGCGAGCTGCGCCAGCCCGTCGACGGCACGGTCGCCGCCGACCTGCGGGAGATGATGGTCGCCGTGGTCGAGGACGGCACCGGCAACAAGGCGCAGATCGACGGCTACACGGTCGGCGGCAAGACCGGCACCGCCCAGTCCGGCCCGCAGACGCCCGACCACGGCTGGTTCATCGGGTTCGCCCTCGACAAGAACGGCACCCCGGTCTCCGCGGTCTGCGTGGTGCTGGAGGAGGCGGGCAGCGGCGGCAGCGCCGAGGCGGCCCGGATCGGTGGCCGGATCATGCAGGCGGCCATCGCCGACTCCGGGGGCCGCTGACATGCTGCACCCCGGGGTCCAGCTCGGCAACCGCTACCGCCTCGACGAGCGGATCGCCAGCGGTGGCATGGGCGATGTCTGGCGCGGCACCGACCAGGTGCTGGGCCGTACGGTGGCGGTGAAGAGCCTGCTCCCGGCGCTGCTGGACGATCCCGGTTTCGCCGAGCGGTTCCGGGGCGAGGCGCGGACCATGGCCACCATCAACCACCCGGGCGTGGTCGACGTCTACGACTTCGGCAGCGACCAGCAGATCGCCTTCCTGATCATGGAGTACGTCGAGGGTGACGCGCTGTCGGCGACGCTGAGCCGGGTCGGCCGGCTCACCCCGGCCCGGACGATGGCACTGGTCGCTCAGGCGGCCGACGCGCTGCACGCCGCCCACGAGAAGGGCATCGTGCACCGGGACGTGAAGCCGGGCAACCTGCTGGTCCGGCCGAACGGGACGCTGGTGCTGACCGACTTCGGCATCGCCCGCTCCGACCTGGTCGGGCAGCTCACGGCCGCCGGCTCGGTGCTCGGCACCGCCTCCTACATCTCCCCGGAGCAGGCCACCGGCGCGGTCGCCACCCCCGCCTCCGACGTGTACGCGCTCGGCGTGGTGGCGTACCAGTGCCTCGCCGGCCGGCGTCCGTTCGACGGGGACAACCCGCTCGAGATCGCGATGAAGCACGTCCGGGAGACGCCCCGGCCGCTGCCCGGCGACATCCCGCCGCAGGTCCGGGCGATCGTCGAGCGGGCCCTGGCGAAGGATCCGGCGGCCCGCTGGCCCAGCGCCGCCGCGCTGGCCTCGGTGGCCCGGCAGGCGAAGCTCGCGCTCTCCCAGCAGGCCCGGTCCGGTGGGCACGCCGGCCCGGTCTCGGGGGCGCCCGCTTCCCCGGCCGCCCCGGTGGCCCGCGCCCAGGTGCCGGCCGGCCCCCAGCAGCATCGGCCGCCCGCGCTGGCCCAGCAGCACCGCCCACCGGCCGCCGGACAGGCCCGCCCACCGGTCGCCGCCCGGCAGCCTCAGCCGCCCGCTGCGGCCCAGCGCTCGCCGGCCCCGGCCGGGCCGCAGTCCCGGCCGCCGGTCGCGCAGCCTGCGCCGCCGCGCGGGGTCGCGTCACCGGCTCCCACCCGGTCCGACCGCCCCGTCGGGTACGCCCGACAGCCGGTCCCGGCTGCTGTTCCGCCGCGTCGTTCCAGGTCAGGGATGGTGACCGTGGCCATCCTGCTGGCTGTACTGGTCCTGGTCTGCTCCGGCGTGATTTCCTACAGGGCGCGGCAGGGCGCGCTGACCGGTGACCCCGGCGCAGCCGGCCCGCTGAGCGTGACGTCCGGCGCGGTCAGCGCGTACGGACGCGACGATCTGGCCCAGAAGCCGTACCGTCGGATGGAACGGCTTCGACCGGGTGGCGGCGAGACGACGACGAGCGAAGGACGACGAACGCGATGACAGCGCAGGCCCGCCTGCTCGGTGGCAGGTATCAGGTCGGCGAGCTGCTCGGCTACGGCGGCATGGCGGAGGTTCACCGTGGTCGTGACCTCCGGCTGGGCCGCGACGTCGCGATCAAGATGCTCCGCACCGACCTGGCCCGGGACGCCACCTTCCAGATGCGGTTCCGTCGGGAGGCGCAGAACGCCGCCTCGCTGAACCACCCGGCGATCGTCGCCGTCTACGACACCGGCGAGGAGACCGCGCCGACCGGCGAGACGCTCCCGTTCATCGTGATGGAGTTCGTCAACGGCCGCACGCTGAAGGAGGTCCTCGGCGTCGAGGGCCGGCTCCAGCCGCGCCGGGCGCTGGAGATCTGCGCCGACATGTGCGCGGCGCTGGAGTTCAGCCACCGGCACGGGATCATCCACCGGGACATCAAGCCGGGCAACGTGATGCTCACCCAGACCGGCCAGGTCAAGGTGATGGACTTCGGCATCGCCCGTGCGTTGGCCAGCGGCGCGACCACGATGACCCAGACCAGCGCCGTCATCGGCACCGCGCAGTACCTCTCCCCGGAGCAGGCGCGCGGCGAGTCCGTGGACGCCCGCTCGGACGTCTACGCCGCCGGCTGTGTGCTCTTCGAGCTGGTCTGCGGGCACCCGCCGTTCGTCGGGGACAGCCCGGTGAGCGTGGCCTACCAGCACGTACGGGAGGCCCCGCCGACGCCGAGCGACATCAACCCGGACGTCAACCCGGCGGTCGACGCGATCGTGCTCAAGGCGCTGTCGAAGAACCCGCTCAACCGCTACCAGAGCGCCGGCGAGATGCGGGCGGACCTGCTCCGGGCCGCCGCCGGCCGGCCGGTGCTGGCCACCCCGGTCATGCCGCAGGACGAGACGGCGCACCTCGCCCCGGCCGCCGGCGGGTACCCGACGCAGGTCGCGGGCGGGCAGACCCGGCAGCAGGCCCCGGCGCGGGTCGGTGACCCGGGTCGGCGCAAGAGCTCGGCCTGGGTGATCGCCGCGTTCGCCGCGGTCGGCGTGCTGGCGGTGATCGCCCTGGTGGCGGCGCTGCTGCTCAACAACGGCGGCCCGGAGAAGGTCCAGGTGCCGAACCTCGCGGGCAAGGACCAGGCCACCGCGTTCACCGAGATCCGCAACGCGGGCCTGGTGCCGGGCCTCGGCGACGAGTTCTTCGGCCCCAACTGCAAGAAGGGCACGGTTGCCGAGCAGACCCCGGCCGCCGGCAGCAGCCTGGAGGAGAACCGTCAGGTGACCGTCAGAATCTGCGGCGGTCCGGCCACCAAGACGGTCCCGGCCGGTCTGGTGGGTGGCACCTATGAGAGCGTCAAGGCGACCTTGGAGGGCCAGGGCTTCACCGTTGTGCAGGAGACGGTGGACAGCCCTCGCGAGAAGAACGACGTGATCAAGGTGAACCCGCCGTCTGGTTCAAAGGTCGCCGAGGGCGCCACGATCACGGTTACCGTCTCGAAGGGCAACGTGGGGGACGTGCCTCGGGTCATCGGCCTCACCGAGGAAGAGGCCCGGGCCGAGCTGAAGAGCGCCGGCTACGAGGTACGGGTACGCGACGGCGACGAGGTGCCCGCGGCGGAGGCCGGCAAGGTCACCGGCCAGAACCCGGGTCCGGGAACCAACCTGGCCAAGGGCAAGACGGTCACCATCGAGGTGTCCATCCCCGAGCCCACCCAGGAGCCGAGTCCGCCCACCGCGACTCCGAGCAGCCCGACCCCGACCACCGGCAGCGGTGGCGGCCTGTTCCCGCCGCCCCCGGGCGGTGCCCCCGCCCGGTGAGCTGGACGCAGCCCTGACGAAGGCCCGGTCCCCTGCAGGAGGGGGACCGGGCCTTCCGGCTGGGGCCGGGATGCGCTCAGGTGTTGGCGAAGGCGGCCCGCCGCCGCGCGTCCACCTCGGCGGCCAGCTCCGGAGCGCGGTCCAGCGCCTCCGGGTGGCCGCAGGCGGCCAGCCAGTTCGCCAGCATCAGGTGGCCGCCCTCGGTCAGCACCGACTCCGGGTGGAACTGGACGCCCTCGAGCGGCAGCGTCCGGTGCCGCATCGCCATCACGACGCCGGACCCGGTCCAGCCGGTGACCTCCAGCTCGTCCGGGAGCGTCTCGGGGAGCACGGCGAGCGAGTGGTAGCGGGTGGCGGTGAACGGGTCCGGCAGCCCGGCCAGCACGCCGACCGAGTGGTGACGTACCTCCGAGGTCTTGCCGTGCAGCAGCTCGGGGGCCCGGGTCACGGTGGCGCCGAACGCCTCACCGATGGCCTGGTGGCCGAGGCAGACGCCGAAGATGGGCAGCTTGCCGGCGTACTCCTTGATCACGTCGAGGCAGATGCCGGCCCGGTCCGGGCTGCCCGGGCCGGGCGAGAGCAGCACCCCGGCCGGGTCGAGCCGGCCGACCTCGGCGACGTCGATCTCGTCGTTGCGGCGGACCTCGCAGTCGACGCCGAGCTGGCCGAGGTACTGCACCAGGTTGAAGACGAACGAGTCGTAGTTGTCGATGACCAGGACACGCATGGGCTCACTCGTCCGGGGAGGGGGGCGGGGTGTTGTTCTGGTCGGTGTCGTACGGCAGCTCGTGCTCGTCGCCGGACGGGGCGTTCTGCTCGACGCCGGGGTCGCCGGGATCGCCCGGCACGCCGGTGTCCTGGGTGACCTGTACGTCGTCGAAGGGGGTCACCAGCGGCTCGGCCCAGGGAAAGACCACGTACCAGAGCAGGGCCACGGTCGCGGCGGCGAGCAACAGCGAACCGGTGATCCTGCCGGCCAAGCCGAAGGGCAGCTTGCGCCAGATCCAGGCGTACATCGTCGTCAGCCCCCCAGCGCCGCCGGGCGGCCCTCGGACTTGGGAATGCTGGCCGCGTCGTCCAGCTCCGCGTGGATGATCAGGCGCTGGTAGTTGTCGAACTTCGGGTTGCAGGTGGTCAGGGTGAGCAGCCTCTTCGGCTTCTCGCCCGGCCCCAGCTTGATCGGCGCCGGCGCGACGACCTCCACCTGGTCGGGACGGACGATCCGACTCTTGATCACCTTGTAGACGTACCAGTCGGTCTTGGTCTCGACGACGATCGCGTCGCCGTCGTCGAGCTCGTCCAGCCGCCAGAAGGTGGCCCGGTTGCGGTGCCCGGCGACGGAGAAGTTGCCCACCTGGCCGGGCATCGCGCTCTTCGGGTAGTGGCCCGGGGCGTACCGGATGTCCTTCTGCGTGACGCCCTCCACCACGACCCAGTTCTTGTCGAGCTTGGGGATGTAGAGGCCGGCGATCGGCTTGCCCTCCACCGGGGGCTTGGGCTTGGGCGTCGGACCGGCGGACGGCGCGACGGTGGGGTCGCCGCTCGGTCCCCACTCCTGCGCCAGTTGGCTGCTCAGGTCGCCCTGGTGGGCGTCGACGATGGCCGACTTGCCCCAGATCTCGTACCCGGCGAAGAGCAGCACCACCAGACCGAAGGTGATCAGCACCTCGCCGGTGACCCGGACGCCGGAGCGCAACCGGGACGCCAGGGACGGCCGGGTCAGCTCCGAGTAGACGCTCTTGTAGCCCTCGTCGGTCTGGTGCGGGCGGAGCTGGACCACCCGCTCGCCGCGCCGGGGCTGCGGTGGCTCGGCGGGCTTGTCCTCGGCCGGGCCGTCGCGCTCGGGCACCGGAGGCACCGCGCCCATCAGCGCCGTCGAGTCCAGCGCCGGCTGGGCGGGGGCGGGGCGTCCGGTCACCGCCGGGATGATCGCCGTGGCCGACGGGTCGGCGAACCGGTCCGGTGTGCCACCGGCCCGGTAGGCGCCGGTCGGTCCGCTGTCCGGGCCGCCAGCGGTACCCCAGGCGTCCGTCCGACCGCCGGAAGCGGCCACGCCCGCGGGTCCACCCTCGGGAGCGGTCGCCCGGGGCAGTCCACCCTCCGGAGCGGTCGCCCGGGGCAGTCCACCCTCGGGAGCGGCCGCGCGGGGCAGGCCACCTTCCGGCGCGGTCGCGGGGGGCAGGCCGGGCCCGCCTGGGCCGGCCTCCGGCGCGGGTACGCCGGGACGGGCCCCGCCGGACGGGTACGGGTCCCCGGGGCCGGCGGCGGCCTGCCTGGTACGTCGGGCCTCGGGTGCGCTCGCCGGACGGTCCGTGGGACGGGCGGCGACGATCGGCAGGAAGGCGGTCGGCGCCTCGGTGCCGGGTTCCGGCCGTACCCCGGATCTGGGCTGGTGGTCGGCGGTGGCCGCCGGGGCGGGCGCGGCCGGGCGCTCCGACGGCGCGGGTGACCGGGGGATCGTCGGCGCGGCCGGCGGCACGGCGGCCGGGGTCGACGGTGGGTGAGCGGCGGGAGCGGCCGGGCGGACCGGGGCGTTGCCGGGCCACGCGGGCGGCGCGGGGCGGGGCGGGCCGTCGGTCGGGCGGGCCGGCGCCGCGGCACCGGAGAACGGGTGGGCCGCCGCGCGCTCGGGTGTCGGGTCGACGGGCGGCCGGGCGCGCCCCGGATCGGCGGGCGCGTGATCGGTCGTCGGGTCGGTGGGGGCCGATCGGGGCGCCGGGCCGGGCGGGGTCGGAGGCCGGTTCGCGGACGAGCGCGGCGGCAGCACCGGGTCGGGCCAGCTGTTGCGGCGGGACGGCGGGGTCGAGCCGTCGACCGTGGGGATGACCGCGGTCTCCTCGTCGCTCCGGTCGCGGTGGCGCGGGTCCCTGCCGTCGGGACTCATCGGGGCACCGTCGCCGATCGCAGCGCGGTGGAGTCCTCGAAGGCCGGCACGGTCACCGAGGAGACGGTCTCCTTGTAGCCCAGCTGGTAGTGCTCGACCGCCTGCTTGAACAACCCGACTCCCTCAGAGCCGGCGAGGGCCTGCTGGAGGGCAGCGGGATCGCCGATTGCTACGATCTTGAACGGTGGGGAGTACACCCGGCCGTGCAGCAGCAGGGTGTTACCCACGCAGCGTACCGCGCTGGTGGACAGCACGCGGACGTTCATGATTGACATGGCCTCCGCGCCGCCGGCCCAGAGCGCGTTCACCACCGCCTGCACATCGCCCTGGTGGACGACCAGGTCGTCGTTGGTCGCGTCCTTGGGCAGGGTCTGCTCGTTGCGGCGGGGCGCGTCGTTCAGCTCGACGGTCACGCCCGGCCCGGACAGCGCGGTGAACCCGGCGGCCTCCAGGCTGCGGCCGGCCCGGTCGCGCTGCTCCTTCACCGGTCCGTCGGTGTCGGCCAGCGCGGCGGTCTGGCTCTCGACCTCGGCGCGCAGCCGGGCGGCCCGCAACTCGCTGGCCGCCACCTGCTCGCGCCGGTCCTCGATCAACTGGGTCAGCTGGGGTCGCCGGTCCTCCCGCAGGGCGGTGCCGCCGGCGGTGGTGGCGGTGGTGGTGAAGAGCAGTCCGGCTGCGGCGGCGATCAGCGGCACCCCGATCGACCAGCCCGGTCGCCGCTGCCGCGGACGCCGTGGCAGGAGCGCGGCGACCGCGCGCCGCATGGCCTTCTGCCAGGACGCCGCGCCGGATGTGTACTCCACCGAGCGTTCCCTCCGCCTCGTCTGGTTGGTGCCCGCCACGACGCCGACGGGCGCGGGTGCGCCGGGGCGTTTCCCTCTTTCCGGTCACTCCGCGCACCGGCCTGACCCCATTCGTGGCTTGGGCGGGCCGTCCGGACTACGCTAGCTGTCGAACATTATTGGCCATGGACCGTCGCCCCCGCGCCCGGTTGTCAGGCCGGACGAGGTCGTCACCCCCTCTGGAGAGCGTCGTGCCCAAGTCTCAGGTCCGCAAGAAGAAGGTGTACACGCCGCCGACGGACGTGCGTCCGACGAGCACGGCGGCGACGCGCAAGCCTAGCCCGGTGTGGCTGCCGGCTACCGCGGTCGCGCTGATCGTCGGTGGCATCGGCTGGCTGGTGGTCTACTACCTCTCCGAGCAGGAGTACCCGGTCGCCACCTGGGGCTACTGGAACCTGGCCGTCGGCTTCGGCGCGATGGTCGGCTCGCTGATCCTGCTCTCCCGCTGGCGCTGACCCCGCCCTCTGTCGAGGCGGTGCCACGTCACCTTCGCGGAACCCTGCCCGGCGCTCCGGCGCCGGGCACCCTATGGTGTGCGCAGGGCGGCGTGGCCGGGTGCGAGAAGACTCACGTTACCGCTGGGTAACCTTGCGCGTAGGCTGCACTGCATGACCGAGCGGAGCGAGGTCATCGACCGGCCCGGTCGATCAGGTGGCAGCGGCGCGACGCCGGTGACGCCCTGACACCGGCCTCCCGGTCGCCGAGCCGCTCGACAGGCAGCAGACCGGGAGGCCAACTCGATGGGCAGCGTCCAGATCGTCACCACGATCCTCGCGGCCGCCATCACCGCCGTGGCGGTGTGGCTTGCGGTGCGCGCGGTCATGAAGATGACGGCCGTCATCCGGCTCGGGCAACCCGCCCCGGAGCGGTTCACCGACAAGGGCGCCCGCACCAGGACCATGCTGGTGGAGACCGCCGGTCACACCCGCATGCTGAAGTGGAGCGTGGTGGGCGCCGCGCACTGGTTCGTGATGGTCGGCTTCATCGTGCTGTCGCTGCTTGTGCTCGAGGCGTACTTCGAGGTGGTCACCCCGACCGGCGGGCTGCCGGTCATCGGGCACTGGACGGTTTTCGGCCTGGCCACCGAGGTCATCGGCGTGCTGGGCCTGGTCGGCATCCTGGTGCTGATGGCGATCCGGCTGCGCAACCGCCCCACCCGGCCGGGCGGGCGCTCCCGCTTCACCGGCTCCACGATGTGGCAGGGCTACTTCGTCGAGTGGATCGTGCTGCTGGTCCTGATCTTCGGGTTCCTGATCCGGGGCTTCAAGGTCGCCACCGACCACTTCGAGTACCCGGTCTGGGCCACCCCGGTCAGCCACGCGGTCGGGGCGGTGCTGCCCGACTGGAACGACGGCGCCAGCGTCGCCGCGCTCATCAAGATCGCTATCTCGATGACCTGGCTGATCGTCATCTCGCTGAACGTGACCATGGGTGTCGCCTGGCACCGCTTCCTGGCGTTCCCCAACATCTTCTTCAAGCGGGAGCCGGCCAAGCCCGCCGGCTCCGGCCTCGGCGCGCTGCGGCCGATGATGAGCGAGGGCAAGCCGCTCGACTTCGAGGAGGCCGACCCGGAGAAGGACCAGTTCGGCGTCGCCCAGGTCGAGCAGTTCACCTGGAAGGGCCTGCTGGACTTCAGCACCTGCACCGAGTGCGGCCGCTGCCAGTCGCAGTGCCCCGCCTGGAACACCGGCAAGCCGCTGTCGCCGAAGCTGCTCGTGCTCAGCCTGCGCGACCACGCGTACGCCAAGGCGCCGTACCTGCTGGCCGGCGGCGGCAAGGACCTCACCGGCGAGGAGAAGGCCACCGCCGCGCAGCTCGCCCACGTCGACGTGCTGGCGCTGGCCGAGGCCGACAAGCCGCTGATCGGCACCGCCGAGGAGGGCGGCGTCATCGACCCCGACGTGCTCTGGTCGTGCACCACCTGCGGCGCCTGCGTCGAGCAGTGCCCGGTCGACATCGAGCACGTCGACCACATCGTCGACATGCGGCGCTACCAGGTGCTGATCGAGTCGAGCTTCCCGTCCGAGGCCGGCGTCATGCTCCGCAACCTGGAGAACAAGGGCAACCCGTGGGGCGCCCCGCAGAACACCCGCGAGGACTGGACCAAGGGCCTCGACTTCGAGGTGCCGCGGGTCGGCGAGGTGGACGACTTCGAGTACCTGTTCTGGGTCGGCTGCGCCGGCGCGTTCGAGGACCGGGCCAAGAAGACCACCCGCGCGGTCGCCACGCTGCTCAACGAGGCCGGCGTCTCCTTCGCCATCCTCGGCGAGGGCGAGACCTGCTCCGGTGACCCGGCCCGCCGGATCGGCAACGAGTTCGTCTTCCAGATGCTCGCCCAGCAGAACGTCGAGACCCTGAACGAGGCGTTCGAGGGCCGGGAGAAGGCCAAGCGCAAGATCGTGGCCACCTGCCCGCACTGCTTCAACACGCTGGGCAACGAGTACGGCCAGCTCGGCGGCGAGTTCGAGGTCGTGCACCACACCCAGCTCCTGGCGCACCTGGTCTCGACCGGCAAGCTGACCCCGGTGCAGCCGGTGGACGGCGGGGTCACCTACCACGACCCCTGCTACCTGGGCCGGCACAACCGGGTCTTCGCCGCGCCGCGTGAGGTGCTGGGCGACGCGATCGCCGGCGAGCTCACCGAGATGCCGCGCAACAGCGAGCGCTCCTTCTGCTGCGGTGCCGGCGGCGCCCGGATGTGGATGGAAGAGAAGATCGGCAAGCGGATCAACGTGGACCGGGTCGAGGAAGCCATGGCCACCGGGGCTCGCACGGTCGCCGTCGGCTGCCCGTTCTGCTCGACGATGCTCAACGACGGGGTCAACGGCAAGGGCGCCGGCGAGCAGGTCGAGGTCATCGACGTGGCCAGCGTGCTGCTCCGCTCGGTCAAGCCCGAGCAGACCCAGGGCGACAAGGAGACCGAGCCGGTCGCCGGCTGAGGCGTAACCCGGACCACCGGACACCCGACGGCGGTGGCACCCACGCGGTGCCACCGCCGTCGTCGTGCGCAGGAGACGCGGGCCACCAGGGCCGCCTCGGGTGAAGTCGTGCGCCGCGAGCGGCCATGGAACAATCGCGCTCATCGACGGCCTGTTGCTCGGCACGCTGTTGCCCCTGGTCGGCTTCGTCCTGCTGACCGCCGGCAACGCGTTCTTCGTCGCGGCCGAATTCGCCCTGGTCACCGTCGACCGGGCGGAGATCGACCGGCGCGCCGACGCCGGGGACGGCGCGGCGGCGACGGTACGCCGGGCGCTGCGGGCACTCTCCTTCCAGCTCTCCGGAGCGCAGCTCGGCATCACGCTCACCGCGCTGCTCACCGGCTACCTCGCCGAGCCGGCGCTGGCCCGGCTCTTCGCCCCGGTGCTGCGGCCGGTGGGCGGGGCGGAACGGTTCGGCCCGTTGCTCGCCCTGGCGCTGGCCACCCTGCTCTCGATGCTCTTCGGCGAGCTGGTGCCGAAGAACCTCGCGCTGGCCCGGCCGATGCCCGCCGCCCTGGCCACGGCCGGCCCGATGCACCGCTTCTCGCGGACCTTCGGCTGGCTGATCCGGGCGTTGAACGGGTCGGCGAACCGGCTGGTCCGGGCGCTGGGCGTGGAGCCGCAGGAGGAGCTGGCCAGCGCCCGCTCCCCGGAGGAGCTGGGGCTGCTGGCGGCCATCTCGGCCCGGGCCGGCGCGCTGCCGCCGGACATCGCCATGCTGCTGCGCCGCACCATCCGCTTCGGCGACAAGCGCGCCGCCGAGGCGATGACCCCCCGGGTCGACGTGGTCGCGTTGCGGGCCACCGCCACCGTGGCCGAGCTGCTGGAGGCGTCCCGGCAGACCGGACGGACCCGCTTCCCGGTGTACGAGGAGACCCTCGACCTGGTCACCGGCGTCGCCGGCGTACCGGACGCGCTCGGGGTGCCGCTGGCCCGCCGCGACTCCACCACCGTGGCGGCGGTCGCCCGCGAACCGGTGTACGTGCCGGAGAGCCTGGACCTCGACGGCGTGCTGGCCGCGCTGAAGGACGCCGGCGCCGACCTGGCCATCGTGGTCGACGAGTACGGCGGCACCGACGGCGTGGTCACCATCGAGGACCTGGTCGAGGAGCTGGTCGGCGAGATCGCCGACGAGTTCGACCCGGACGCGGTGGACGACGCCGGCGCGGCCGAGCTGACCGTCCCCGGCGGCGAACGGACCGTCCTGCTCGACGGGGTGCTCCGCGAGGACGAGCTGGCCGAGCAGACCGGCTTCCGGCTGCCCGAGGGCCCGTACGAGACGCTGGCCGGGTTCCTGATGGCGCGGCTGGGCCACATCCCGGTGCCCGGCGAGACCGTCGAGGAGTCCGGGTACGAGTTCACCGTGGTCGAGGTGGAGCGGCACCGGATCGAGCAGGTCCGCGTCGTGCGCCCGGAGGAGCCGGACGGCGATGACTGAGCTGCTGGTCGCCCTGGCGTTGCTGCTCGGCAACGCGTTCTTCGTGGGCAGCGAGTTCGCGCTGATCGCGTCCCGCCGTACCGTGGTCGAACCGCTCGCGGCGACCTCCCGGCGGGCCCGCTGGGCGCTGTCGGCGATGAACCAGATCCCGCTGATGATCGCCGGGGCGCAGCTCGGCATCACGGTCTGCTCGCTGGGGCTCGGGGCGATCGCCGAGCCCGCCCTGGCCCATCTGATCGAACCGGCGTTCCACGCGCTGGGGCTGCCGGCCTCGGCGGTCCACCCGCTGTCGTTCCTGATCGCCCTCGCGGTGGTGGTCTTCCTGCACACCGTGGTCGGCGAGATGGTGCCGAAGAACATCACCCTGGCCGGGCCGGAGCCGTCCGCGCTCTGGCTCGGGCCGGCCATGCTGGCGTTCTGCGTGGCGACCAAGCCGCTGCTGGTCGCGATGAAGTGGGCGGCCCGCCAGGTGCTGTGGCTGTGGCGGGTGGAGGCGACCGAGGCGGTGAAGACGGTGTTCACCGCCGAGGAACTCGCCGGGCTGGTGTCCCAGGCGCGCACCGAGGGTCTGCTGGACGCGGAGGAGCACGCCCGCATCACCGGGGCGCTGGCCCTGCACCGGCGGACCGCCGCGGACGCCCTGCAACCGTGGTCGACCGTGACCACGGTGGCCGAGGACGTCTCACCGGCGTCGCTGGAGGTGCTGGCCACCCGGACCGGCCGGTCCCGCTTCCCGGTGGTGCAGCGGTCGACCCGCCGGGTGCTCGGCTTCGTGCACGTCAAGGACGTCCTCGGGTACGCCGGGGCGTCCCGCCGGGCCCCGGTGCCCGCCGACGTCTACCGGCCGCTGGCGGTGGTGCCGCCGGACCGTACGCTGGCCGACCTGCTGCTGGCGATGCGGCGCGAGCGGCGGCACATGGTGCTGGTCAGCGACGGCCGCCGGCCCCTCGGCGTGGTGACATTGGACGACGTATTGACAGCGGTCGTTGGAAAATGAGCGAACACCCTTTGTGTGCAACTGGTTGCGCAGGCGTGATGCTGCAATGAGCCACCTTGAATTCGTACGGACGGTTCCCTAATGTGGGGCACCGACCGCTGTGGGTCGTCTGCCTCCGTCTTCCCCTCAGCGAGGCGCCCGGCGGTCGGTCGCTAAGGAGTCGGTGCCGGTGGCAACCATGCCCCCTCATCGTCACGCCCAGGGTCGTCCGCCCACTCACCCCGCCGGCCTGCGCCGGGTCGCCCGCCGTCTGCTCACATTGGTCGCCGCCGTGGTCGTCGGCGCCGGGATGTTCGCCGTGCCGGCGCACGCCGCGCCCACGCCGGAGGAGATCGAGGCGGCGATCGACAAGCAGTGGGAACAGCTCGAGCCGACCATCGAGCAGTACAACAAGGTCCGCGCGCACCTCAAGGTCAACCGCAAGAAGTCGGCGGAGCTGGAGAAGAAGATCCAGCCGCTGGCCCTGCAGACCGAGCTGGCGATGAACCGGGTGGGCGACCTCGCCTCCCGGTACTACATGACGGGCCCCTCGCAGGACATCGGCGCGCTGCTGGTCAGCGCCAAGCCGGGCACCCTGACCGAGCAGCTGACCATCCTCGACCGCCTCGCCGCGCAGGAGCGCAAGGAGCTCCAGGTCGTCATCGACGCCCGGCAGAAGTACGACGGCGAGAAGCAGAAGCTCGATGCGCTGATCGCCGCGGAGGTCAAGCAGGAGAAGGAGCTGGCCGCCAAGAAGGCGCAGATCAACTCCGAGATCAAGCGGCTCCAGGCGTCGATGCCGAAGACCGTCGTCAAGGTGGCCGGCTGCCCGACCGTCAAGGGCGTGGTGAGTTCCGCCGCGCAGACCGCCATCCGGGTGGCCTGCCAGCAGGTAGGCGACCCGTACGTCTGGGGTGCCGACGGGCCGGACTCGTTCGACTGCTCCGGCCTCACCCAGTACGCCTACAAGGCCGCCGGCATCTACCTGACCCACCACACCGGCGCCCAGTGGAACGAGGGCAAGGCCATCCCGCGCTCCGAGGCGCGCCCCGGTGATCTGGTCTTCTTCTACAGCGACCTGCACCATGTGGGTCTCTATCTGGGCAGTGGGCTGATGGTCCACGCGCCACGGACCGGCAAACCGGTCCAGGTCACCAGCGTCGACTACATGCCGGTCGCCGGCTTCCGGCGACCGAACTGACCCGAGCTCGCCGCGAACCCCCGGTCGACCGACCGGGGGTTCCGCGTATCCGGGACCCGGCACGGCATGGCGGGTTGCGGATCGATAACGGTCCTCTCTACTCTGGTCCTTCGTCGGCCGCGACAGGTCCGTCCAACCCGGGCGGCAGTGGCCGGCACCGCCGAGTCGCCCGCGGGCGAGCCGGGGACCCAGGTAAGCCGGGGTGAATCCGCAGCCACTGCGGTAGGGCGCTCCCTTCCCGCCCGAACCCGTCAGCTAACCCGGTAGGCGGTCGCGGAAGAAGGAGCCCGGAGCCCGGTGGCACACCATGCCCCGCGGCCACCGTCGTACGGGTCGACCCAGGTCGCCCGGCTGACGGCTGCGCCGCGCCCACGCTGGTCCCGCTTCACCACCGTCCTTGCCGCCCTCGCCGGTGCCGCCGTCGTACTGACCGGCGCTGCCACGGCGGCCCACGCCGAACCCTCGGTCGCCGAGATCGAGCGGCAGATCGACCAGGACTGGAACAGGCTCGAACCGATCATCGAGCAGCACAACGCCACCCGTCAGGACCTGGCCGCCAAGCGCCGGCAGGCCGACGCGCTGGCCAAGCGCATCGATCCGCTGCAACTCCAGGTCGACCTCGCGATGAACCAGGTCACCGGGCTCGCCGCCGAGGCGTACAAGGGGGAGAACGTCTCCGCCGTCAACGCCCTGTTCGGCAGCAGCTCCCCCGCCGAACTGGTCGACCAGCTCGAAATGCTCGACCGGTTCGCCCAGCGCCAGCAGCGCGACGTGCGGACCGTCAAGGAGCTGCGGGACAAGCTGGCCGCGGAGAAGGCGCCGCTGGACGAGATGGTCGCTCAGCTGACCCGTACCGAGGCCCAGCTCGCCGCGAAGAAGAAGCAGATCAACGCCGAGATCGATCGGCTGCAGAAACTGCGGCTCAAGGTGTACGGCAACGGTGGCGGGGGTGCGCTGCGCCCGGCCCCGTGCCCGGCCGGCTATCCCGGCGGCCCGGCCGGCACGGCCGTCAAGTTCGCCTGCGCGCAGATCGGCAAGCCGTACGTCTGGGGTGCCGAGGGTCCCAACTCGTACGACTGCTCCGGGCTGATGCTCGCGGCGTGGGCGAAGGCCGGTGTCTCGCTGCCGCACAACGCCCGCCAGCAGCGCCAGGTGACCGCCCGGGTGAGCCGGGCCGACCTGCGCCCGGGCGACCTGGTCTTCTACTACGCCGACCTGCACCACGTCGGCATGTACGTCGGCGGCGGCTGGGTGGTGCACGCCTCCCAGGCGGGCCAGCCAATCAAGATGAAGCGGGTCGACGACGGGCCGGTCAACAGCTACGGCCGGCCGGACTGAGTGCGCGCCGGGCTCCCGGGGTGCCGGGGGCCCGGCCCGGCGTCAGCGGGTGGGCCAGGTGCGCCAGTTCTGCCAGGAACGGCTCGGGGTCGGCCCGCGCTGGCCCTGGTAGCGCGACCCGTAGACGGCGGAGCCGTACGGGTGCTCGGCCGGGGACGAGAGCCGGAAGATGCAGAGCTGGCCGATCTTCATCCCGGGCCAGAGCGTGATCGGCAGGTTCGCCACGTTCGACAGCTCCAGCGTCACGTGCCCGGAGAAGCCCGGGTCGATGAAGCCGGCGGTCGAGTGGGTGAGCAGGCCGAGCCGGCCCAGGCTGGACTTGCCCTCCAGTCGGCCGGCGAGCTGGTCGCCCAGCGAGATGACCTCCAGCGTGGAGGCGAGCACGAACTCGCCAGGGTGCAGCACGAACGGCTCGCCCTCCGGCACCTCGACCATCGAGGTGAGCTCGTCCTGCTGCATGGCCGGGTCGATGTGCGTGTACAGGTGGTTGTTGAAGACGCGGAAGAGCTTGTCGAGCCGCACGTCGATGCTGGACGGCTGTACCAGCGTGGGCTCGAAGGGCTCCAGCGCGAGCGTGCCCGCCTTGATCTCGGAGACCAGGTCGCGGTCGGAGAGCAGCATCGGCACACCATATCGAGCGGACCGGGTGACCTGCGTGTCGGACTACGCGTTCGTACACATGTTCGATAGGATGTCCGTATGGCTTCCTGGTCCGAATTCGCCGCTGACGAGCCCCGACTCGCCGACGGGATCCGCCTTCTCATGCAGCAGTACGGGCCGGGCTTCGGCTACCTGGCCACCGTTCGCGCCGACGGTGGGCCCCGGGTGCACCCGGTCTGCCCCGTGATCACCGACGAGGGGCTGTTCTGCTTCGTCGTCGACTCGCCCAAGCGGCGCGACCTCGAACGCGACGGGCGATACGCGTTGCACTCGTTCCCGCCGGAGGAGACCGACGACGAGGCGTACGTCGCCGGTCGCGCGCAACCGGTCACCGACCCGGCCCGGGTCGCCCGGGTGGCTCGCCTCGGCCGGGCGGCGCCGCAGGTCGACTGGCGACTCTTCGAGTTCAGCGTCGACGTGGCGATGCTGACCCGCCGCGACCAGGGCGGGCTCGGCCAGCCCGGCGAGGGCCACGGGTCCTCCGCCGTCCAGGTCTGGCTCGATCCGGTCGCCGCCCGCCGCAGCGGCGACGCCACCGGCGTACCCGATCGGCGGCCGGCCCGCCGCGGCCGCCACGGTTTCGACACCCGCCGCCCCGCCGCCTGACCGCCGAGACGCCGATGCCGGCCCCGTCGGAGCGACGGAGCCGGCATCGGCGTCTGCTGGGGGTGTTACGCCGCGCGGTACGCGTTCCACGCGGTCAGCATGCGGCTCGCCTGACCAGGGGTGAACTGGTACATGCACGAGTCGTACGTGTAGTCCATGAAGTTGGTGATCGGGTCCAGGCCGGCCGTGGTGCAGGTGTCCCGCCCGGTCGGGCACTGGAACGCCGGCGAGGCCTCGGCCGGGGTGTCGCTGACGCTGTCACCCGAGCCGGAGCATCCACCCTGGAAGGTGTGGTAGAGGTTCAGCCAGTGGCCGACCTCGTGGGTGCCGGTGTCGCCCTGGTTGTAGTTGGCGGCGGTACCGCCCGGCAGCGACTCGCTCAGCACGACCACGCCGTCCATGCTGTTCAGCTTCCGCTGCGGGAAGGTCGCCCAGCCGAGCAGGTCGTCGCTCAGCTCGCCCAGGTAGATGTTGAGCGTGTTCTTGCCGCCCTCGCGCAGGGAGGTCTTCATCGACCGCTCGGCCGACGAGCCCTGCACGATCGGGTACCACGCCGGGTTGGTCACCCGGTTGATCTTCGTCAGCTGGAAGCCGAAGGCCGTGGCCGCGCCGCCGGTGGCACCGGCGTAGGCCTGGTTCAGCACGCTGATCTGCGAGGTGATCATCGAGTCCGGGATGTTGCCGCCGGCCCGGGTGCTGTCGCGCTGGATCACGTGCACGACGACCGGGATGGTGACGCTGGCCAGCGGAGCGGCGGCCTGGGCGCCGGCCCGGAAGCTCGCCCGCTCGCGCAGCGCGGTGGCCAGGTCGGCCTCGCGCTCGCGGACCTGCTTGGCGGTCAGCTCGTTGGGTTCGTGCTTGGCGATCCCGCCCTTCTTGATCCGAGCGTCCGAGTGGACGTCGGCGGGCTCGGCGCAGGCCTCGCTCGGGGCGGCCGAGAAGGCGGAAGCAGCGGGGACGACGCCTACCGCGGCGGTGCTGAGCAGCAGCGCGAGGGTCGTCGACGCGACACCGGCGGCACGCCGGGTCAGCAGGTTGGGACGGAGTCCCATGGGCCCACCTCTTTCTGGCGGCGTGACAGGGGGTATGTCACACCGTGGTCGAGAACGTGGGGGTGACGTTACAACCGATCGACAGATTTGAGAACGGTCATATGTTGCCGCTGTGAAACTTTTAGCTCTACGTGAATGCGTTGAGTCCAAGATCGGTCACGGTGGCGGGGGCGCCGGCGTGCCCGGGGGGTACCTGGGTGCACGGCGGCGGTCACCTCAGGTACAGTGGTGCCGCCTGCGGGTGTAGTTCAATGGCAGAACATCAGCTTCCCAAGCTGACAGTGCGGGTTCGATTCCCGTCACCCGCTCCAACGTAAGGCCCCAGCTCAGGACCGGTTCCTGGCTGGGGCCTCAGTCGTCGCTATCGCTTCCTGCGCTTGTCGTGCCCGCTACGCGCCCGATCCTGGCTCTGCTTGATCTGGGAGCTGAGCGCGTCGGCGATGTGCTCGTCTCGCTCGCGGGCGGTGTGTTGGTAGATCATCGGGTGCACGGATCCCCCTCATTGCCAGGGGTGGGCCCGTGGAGACGACGAAAGACCCCGCCTCTATGGTGGCCCGATGGCGTCGGTCAGGCAGATCCAAGTCACTTTCGACTGCGCAGAACCTGAGCGTGTCGCTCGTTTCTGGTGCGAGGTGTTGGGGTACGTCGTACCGCCACCACCGGAGGGGTTTGCTACCTGGGACGACTTCGATCGCGCGCTGCCGCCGGAGCATCAGGGCGCAGCGTTCGCCTGCATCGATCCCTCAGGGGTGGGCCCGCGACTGTTCTTCCAGCGCGTTCCCGAGGGCAAGGTCGTCAAGAATCGGCTGCACCTTGACGTGCGGGTCGGCACCGGGCTCGTGGGTGAAGAGCGGTTGGCCGCACTTGAGGCCGAATGCGCACGACTGGTCGCGCTCGGCGCGGTACGCGTGCGACTACTGCCTGCCGATGGCGACAACGAGTCGTGCCTCGTGATGCAGGACGTCGAGGGCAACGAGTTCTGTCTCGACTGAGTGGCCGCGGTCGGGCTACCGCGTCTGAGCCGGTCGCGAAGGGGTGTCGAGGAGTACCTCGTACAGGTACAGGTCACCGTTGGTGCCTGTGTGGCGGAACCCGGCACGTTCGAGGGTCCGCTGGGAAGCGATGTTGTCCTCGGTGGTGTCGGCGACAACTCGGGACAGCCCGTGATCGGCCGCGACGTTCAGCAGGGCGACGAGTGCCTCCACTGCATAGCCGTGACCACGGGCTGATGGGGCAAGGCCGTAGCCGACCTCGACACATCCGCCGTCCGGCTGACCCTTGAAACCGATTCCACCGATGGCCTTCCCGTCGGCGGTCCGGGTGATCCGGTAGTGCCCGAAAGGGCGCTGGTCCCCGTTGGCGGCCGTAGCCGTCAAAAAGGCCGTGACGCCGATGACGTCGCCGTCGAAAGGAAATCCTCAGCAACCCTCGACACTCCGCACAAGCCGATTACGCCACCTGGGAGAAGGCCGATCGCGGGAACCCCTTGGGACACGCCCACATGCCGCGTTCCGCGCGCCCGCTGCCGTACATCAGCTGACGGACGCGCGTTGCGGTGCGTGGGGCCCGTAACGCCGGCCAGCGGCACGCCGTCCAGACCCGCAGCTCGAAGTGCTCGAACCGGTCATCCGTCGGGCGGTAGCCACACGGCAAGGGCGTCGGAGTCGGTCAGCGCAGCGAATATCCGGTCCGGGGAGGCGCTGATGACACGGTGGTGTCAGTCCGACTCATCGCGGGCGCGGCCGTAAGCGCTCGAAGATCACGCGCGAGCCGAACGTCCTGGTCTCGACCAGGTCCAGCCGAACGTCTTCGGTGACCGGCGGCAGGAAGGGCGTGCCGCCACCGACGACGACCGGGTAGCGGAACATCCGCAGCTCGTCGACGAGGCCGAGGCTGATCGCCGCCGCAGCCAGGCCGGCGCCGCCGATCGAGACGTCCCTGTCAGTCACGTCGAGCGCCGCAGCGACCTCCTCGGCCACCGACGCCACGGCGAGCCGGGCATTGCCCTGAACGCTGTGGAGGATGCGGCTGAAGACGACCTTCGGGAGAGCGCACCAGACGTCGGCGAACGCGGCCCGAGCTCGGTGTCGCGCATCGACGGATCCGTCTCCCACACCAGCATGGTCTCGTAAAGCCTGCGACCCAACAGATTGCCGCCGAGCTCGCGTACCTGCGCGAGGTGGAAACGAAACAGCTCCTCGCTAGGGGCCGTCCACCCGAACCCGCCCTCGCGCGCGAGACCGCGGCGATCGTCGCCGAACTGCCGCCCCAGCAGCGGGGCGCACGGGGCACCCGGGCCGGGCGGCGAAGGCCGGTCCGGCGGAGCTGTTGCTTTGCGGGAGTTGTTCGGTGCGTGCGGAATGGTGGGTTGTTCGCGGTAATCATCGGACCGGTGGCGACACAAGCCAGGGTGAGAGGTCGTCAACAAGGCGGGAGTTTTGGATGGGTCCACCGGGAGAACGCGATGAGGATTGGTTCACCACGGTCTACGCCGCCGAGTACGGACAGGTCGTCAGGTACGGCCAGCGTCGGCTTGCCGATCTGAACGCGGCGGCTGAACTCGCCCAGGAGGTGTTCGTCATCGCCTGGCGGCGCCGCCGCGAGGTTCCGGACCGCAGCCTGCCCTGGCTGTACGGGGTGGCTCGGCGCCTGCTTGCGAACGAATGGCGAGCGCGGAGAGCCGCGCCGGACGTACTACCGATCACCGACGCCGGTCTTCTGCAGGAGCCGGGATCGTCCGGTGCCGACGCGACCGTGGGCGTAGCCGATATCCAGGCCGCGCTGACCACCCTCGCCGACCTCGATCAGGAAATCCTCCGGTTGGTCGGCTGGGAGGAGTTGACGGTTTCCGAGGCCGCCCAGGTCCTCGGCTGTACCCGCACCACCGCCGCAGTGCGCTTGCACCGCGCTCGTAGACGTCTCAACGACGCGATGTCGTACCGATCCGGGTCACCGGCGCAGCAGCCGGTGCTGGCTAGTCCTCGAAAGGCTCTGTGATGTTCGGAGAAGAGCGAACGCGCACCCTCCTCAAACCGATTGACCCGGCCCGGCACAGCACCATCGCACCGCCCCGGCTGTCGGCACACGACCTGATCAACCGCGCAGAGGCAATCGCCGAGCCGGTCGCCCATCGCCGTCGGGCACGCCCGACCCGCAGACTGGTTCTGACGGCCGGGACGCTGGCCGTCGCGATCGGCGCCGCGGCAATCACCCAGACGTTCGGTGCGTCCCGCCCGGACACCTCGGAGATCGCCAGTCCACCCGGGGCGGATCCGGGACCGGTGCTCGTGCCGGTGGCGTACGGCTCTGCCGCCCGGGATGCTGGGAGCCAGCTGCGCGCGTTGGCGAACCGGCTCGTCGACGCGGAGTACGACAACCGCACCGGCCGGTACATGTACCACCACACGAAGACGTGGGGCGACCCGGTGATGACGTCTGCCGACGGTCGCCACCAGGTCGCCTTCGCGGACGAGACCAGGGTCTGGCAGGCCGCCGACGGGACCGGTGAGCAGGTCACGATCCAACTTGAGCCGCAGTACCCGGACCGGGAGTCCCGGGACTACTGGCAGCGCAACCTGAAGCCCAAGGCTGCGGCAACCGGCGCTTCCGGCCCCGCCCGGGTGCCGCTGCCACCGATGGATCTCGCGCCGCTGCCGTCGGAACGGGCCCCGTTGACGGAACTGCTCAAGGTCAGGTTCGGGGCCGGCGCGGTCAGCAAGGAGGTGAGCACGGTGTACGGGCGGTACGTCGTCCCGCGCCGGACGCGCGCCGAGATCCTGCGGGTCCTCGCCGACGTGCCGGGGTTCCGGTGGCGCGGACAGGTGACCGATCGGGCCGGCCGGAAGGGGGTGGCCATCACCTTCGACGACCGCGACCACAACGCGCAGTCCCTGCTGATCTTCGACCCCGACACCGGGGAACTGCTCGCGCACGAGCGGCTGACCCTCTCGCCGGTACGGATCAGCGCGTACCAGGTGCTCCTCGGCGCTGCCTGGACCGATCGACCCAACTGAGAAGACCGGTGCCGGGGCCGCTGCTACGGGGTGGCCCCGGTCCATGTTTCACCTCGACCGTGGGGGCGGGCCATGCACCTCGGAAGTGGTGGGTCCCGCGTCGACGACGCGACAGAATGCCGATCTTCGCCACCCGACGTCCGCCGACGTACGACGATGTCGGAGAGCCGACGGGTTCGCGGAGGTGGGATGTGCGGGGCCCGGTTCGGGGTACGCCTCGGGAAACTGTGCGCCGAGGCGGCCGCGAGATGTACGACCGGCTTCGC
The DNA here is from genome assembly GCF_036906755.1 of Micromonospora sp. CPCC 206171. Classification (NCBI taxonomy): domain Bacteria; kingdom Bacillati; phylum Actinomycetota; class Actinomycetes; order Micromonosporales; family Micromonosporaceae; genus Micromonospora; species Micromonospora sp. CPCC 206171. The sequence goes on from NZ_JBAKHT010000004.1 coordinate 251,309, forward strand.
ACGTACCTGGTCGTGGCGGTGCAGGCCGGCCTGGCGGCCGGCCTGGCGTGGTTCGTCGCGGACAGTGTCCTGGACAACGCGCAGCCGTTGTTCGCGCCCGCCGTGATAGCGGGAGCCATCGGCAAACGGGTCAGACGATCGGTTGAACTCATCGCCGGCGTGGTGGTGGGGGCGTTCGTCGGGCACTGGCTGATCCGGCTCACCGGAACAGGGCCGGCGCGAACCGGTCTGGTCGTGGCGCTGGCCATCTCGGTGGCGGTCCTGTTCCGGGGCGGCGGCGCCGCCATGGCGCAGGCAGGAAGCACCGCCGTGCTGCTGGGACTGGTGACGGCGGGACCGGATCTGGCGGTGCCGAGAACGACGAGCGCTCTGGTCGGTGGCGTTGCCGCACTCGCCGTGGCACTGCTGATTCTGCCGCTCAACCCGCTGCGTGTCGTGCGCCGCGCGGCCGGTCCCACGGCGGATCTCTTCGCCGGTCAACTCACCGCCGCGGCGCAGGCGCTGGCCGGCCGTGACCTCACGCGGGCCGATGAAGCCCTCCGCGCCTTCACCGCAGGCAAGGCGCGGAGACAACAGACGGCCGAGATGATTGCCGCGGCGCAAGAGGTCGCCATCCTCTCACCCTGGCGCAGGCGACGGTTGGGCGTGATCCGCCGGTATCAGTACGCTGTCGAACACTTCGACAACGTCTACACCAGCGGCCGCGAGATGATGCGGTGGATCGTGGCGACCATCCGCGAAGGCGAGTCGGTGCCGGCCAGCCTTCCAGCCGCGATCGAGCACCTCGGCGAGGCGCTCAGGCTGCTGCATCGTGACTTCCTCGCCGGACGGGAGCCGGAGCCGACGCGGGCCCGAGCACGGCAGGCGATCGAGGAAGCCGACGAGGCGTACGCCGAAGGTCTGGAGTTCTCCGGGAACGCCGTCGTGGCACAGCTGCGCGTCGCCGTCAGCGAGCTGCTGCAGGCGTCCGGGCTGCCCGAGGCCGGGGCCAACGAGCAGGCGGGTCTGAGAAGGCACGGTTGAGACGAGACGCCTCGGGGCGGCACTCTGCGCACGGCGGAGGCGGATCAGGGCCCGAAGCGACGCCAGGCGTCGTCGGCCACCGCGTTGACACTGTCGCCGGCGGCGGTGAGGTCTGCGGCGGTGAACTGTTCCGCCTCGCCCGCACGCCAGCGGACCGCTCGGTGCGCGAGATCGGCGTACTCGGGGAACAACCGCGCCAGGTAATCGCCGGCTGCGGCCTTCGAGATGATGTCCCCGTTGGCCAGCGTGTGGTGCAACCGCGTGGGTCCGAGGAGGAACCAGCTCACCGTCTCGGCGTCCATGACCGCGTCGGGGGCCACGTCGGCCAGCGCGGACGGGAAGGTCGCCGCCGCCGCCTGCCAGTAGTCCCGCAGGTTGTCGAGGTTGTAGCGGCGCAACTGCTCGGGATCGACCCGTACCCCCAGCTCAGCGACGGCCGGGCCGCGGACCGGGATGCCGTACCGCTGCAAGGTCAGCCACAGCACCGGGGTGAGCTCGCCGCAGGGCCGGCCGGTGGTGAACTCGCCGTTGACCACGAACGGTACGGACCGCCGGTCGGTCGGCCAGGACCGCGCCAGCGTGGGCTCGAGATAGACCCCGTCGAAATGGGGTGACCGGGGCAGGTCGGCGTGGATCCTCGCGAGCCGGGCGAGGTCCTCGGCGGTCGCCGGACGCGATGTCATGATCACCGTGTCGACGTCGCTGGCGCCGGGCTGCCAGGCACCGAGTGCGGCGGACCCGACGACGTAGAGGTGTCGCACGTAGCCGGGGAGTGCCTGATCGACCGCTCGGAGATATCTGCGCGTCAGCTCCTCGACCACGTGAGTGACCGTAGCAACCGGCAGAATGGCGGCGGAGGTGATCGACATGGTCGGCCCGGAAAGCGTGCCCAGGCTGTGTTCGGTGGTGCTCGACTGCACTGACGCCAGGTCCCTCGCGGAGTTCTACCGCTCGCTGTTGGGCCTCGTCTACCGGCCTGGTGACGAGCCGCCGGAAGCGGGGGAGGTGGATGAGCGCGGTCGCGACTGGCTCGTGCTGAGGAACCCCGACGGCGGTCCCCAGTTGGCCTTCCAGCAGATCGACCAGCTGCCGGAGACGACCTGGCCGGAGCACCGGGTGCCGCAGCAGCTGCACCTCGACCTGACCGTGGCGTCGGTCGAGGAGTTGCGGGTGCAGCACGAGCGCGTCCTGCGCCTCGGCGGTCGGCTGCTGTACGACCGCAGCGACGACCCCGACGAGCCGCTCCGCGTCTACGCCGATCCGGCCGGTCACCCGTTCTGCATCTTCGTCGGCTAGTCGCAGGAGGGCAGGTGTCCATGTTCCGCACCCCGCAGGTCGTCCTCTTCAGCGCCGACGTCCCGCGCGCCGTGGCGTTCTACACGCGGCTGGGCTTCACCGAGACCTTTCGGGTGCCGACCGACGGCGAGCCGATCCACGTCGACCTGACCCTCGACGGCTACCGGATCGGTATCGCATCGGTCAGGTCCACCCGGGACGACCATGGCCTCGATCCGGTGCCCGACGGGCAGCGGGTCGCCGTGATCCTCTGGACCGACGACACGGCCGCCGCCTGGGCCCGGCTCACCGCCGACGGCGCGCCCGCCCTCGCCGCGCCGCGCCCCTGGCTCGACCGCCTCCTGATCGCCTGGACCGCCAACCCGGACGGCAACCCGATCCAGATCGTCCAGCACCGCTGAGGCGAGGCCACCGGCGTTGATCAATCGCGCGGGTACCAGCGCAGCTCGACGACGTTGCCGTCCGGATCGCGGACGTACAGCGAGGTGGCCGAGCCGCGGGCGCCGAACCGGCCCACCGGCCCCTCCACCACGTCGAAAGCACCGGCGGCGATCACCTCGTGCCAGTCGAGCGGCGCGACCACCAGGCAGAAGTGGTCGACGTTCGCCGAGCCCCGCCGACCGTGGACCAGGTCGATGATCGTCCCGGCGTCGACGCGCACCGAGGGGAAGGGCACCTTGCCGGCCCGCCACTCGTCGACGCGTACCGGGGCCAGGCCGAGCGGTCCGCAGTAGAACGCCAGCGCGCGCTCGACGTCGGCGACGGTGAGCACCAGATGGTCGAAGCCGGTCACCCGTACGGTGGTCACGCCGCCTCCCGCGCGTACGCCTGGCACAGCCAGTCGCCGAACAGGGCCGGGTCGACCTCGTCGGCGGCCCGCAGCTTCACCGACGCCATCGACCGGGCGCCCGGCAGCAGCCGGCCGGACGGGTCGTCGACCTGCTGGCCGTGCCAGAGTCCGAAGGTCAGGTACGACGGGTACGCCTTGACCAGGCAGACCGGGTCCCGTCCCGGCCGGTCCCCGCGACCCCAGACCGGGTGCCCGTGCCAGACGACGCCGGCGGCGCCGGGCAGCGCCGCCTCGATGACCGGCCGCAGCCGCGCGGCGATCTCCCGCAGTGGCTCGTCGAGCCCGGCGAGGTATTCGGTGACGGTGGTCGTACTCATTGCGCACTCCTCGGCGTAGCGACTTCTCTGCTGGCCACCAGCCTGGTCGGAGCGGGGAACGCGACCAAGCGGCGATCGGACTACGATCGTTGAACCGGATTCAACGACGGGAGCCCGGGTTGCTGGAGCGGCACGAGGTCGAGACCTTCCTGACCCTCGCCGAGGAGCTGCACTTCGGGCGGACCGCGGAGCGGTTGCGGGTCACCACCGGGCGGATCAGCCATGTGGTGAAGAAGCTGGAACGGCGGATCGGCGCACCGCTCTTCGAGCGCACCAGCCGGGTCGTCCGCCTCACCCCGATCGGCCACCGGCTCGCCGACGACCTGCGACCGTTGGTCGCCGGGCTGGAGGACGCCGTACGGCGGGCCGTCGAGGCCGGGCGCGGCGTCACCGGCGAGCTGCGGGTCGCCTTCCTCGGCGAGTGGACCGCGCCGGTGCTGCTCCGCGCGGTCAACCTGTTCCGCGAGCGGCACCCCGACTGCGAGGTGCACGTCCACGAGGCCCAGCTGGCGAACTCCCGGTCCAGCCTGGTGGACGGCTCGATCGACGTGCTCATCGCCGCGTACCCGTTCGACGGCATGGCCAACGGCCCGGCGCTGCTGTCGGAGGGCCGGGTGCTGGCGGTGGCGGCCGGGCATCCGCTGGCCGGCGCGGAGTCGGTTTCCCTGGAGGTCCTCGCGGACCACCCGGTGGTGCAGTACCCGGCGGCGACCTCGGCGGAGTTCAAACGCGACCGCACCCCGGACCGCACGCCGTCCGGGCGTCCGGTGCCGACCGGACCGGTCGGCAACACCTTCTCGGAGATGCTCTCGCTGGTCGCGATGGGCCGGGGCGTGCTGCCGGTCGGCGAGCACACCCGGCGGTACTACCCGCGCCCGGACGTCGCCTACGTGCCGCTCCACGACGCGCCGCCCATCCGGCGGGGCCCGGTCTGGCGGGAGACCAACACCACCGAGCGGGTACGCGAGTTCGTCCGCGCCGCGACGGACACCGTGCGCCGAGGGTGACCGGCAGGATGCCCGGCATGCGGGTGCTGGACGAGATCCGGGCGCTGGTCGAGTCGATCGCGCCCCTCGACGAGCTGGAGGCGGCGCACCGGGCGCAGTGCCTCGACTGGCTGGCGGCGACCGACGACGTCTTCCGGCGGGCGAAGCCCCGCACCCCGTCGCCGCACCTCGTCGCGTACTTCCTGCTGCGCGACGCCACCGACGGCGGCGTCCTGCTGGTCGACCACCGCAACGCGGGGCGGTGGCTGCCCACCGGCGGCCACGTGGAGCCCGGCGAACATCCGGCGCAGACCGTACGCCGGGAGGTGGTCGAGGAACTGGGCGTGCCGGCGGTCTTCCCACCGGAGCCCGGTGAACGCCCACTCTTCCTCACCGTCACGCCTACGGTCGGCCCGCCCGAGGACCGGCACGTCGACGTGAGCCTCTGGTACGTGCTGGCGGGTCGTCGGGACCAGCCGGTCACGCCGGACCCGGGGGAGTTCCGTGCCGTCCGGTGGTGGACGCCCGCCGAGGTGGCCGCGGCGGACCGGGCCACCCTCGACCCGCACCTGCCCCGGATGATGACCAAGCTGGCGGGCTGATCGGAGACTCAGCCGCCGGCCAGGATCTGCACCCGGTCGGCGTCCCGCCGGGGCAGGGTCGCGAGGGCGATCGCGAGCAGCGCACTCACCGATCCGACCAGGAAGAACAGCGAGAAGGTCGGTTGGCCCAGCCACTCCCAGAGCGGGTGCCACTGGGGGTGCGGTTCCGCGCCGTGGTGGCTGGCCACCGACGGCACGGCGAACAGGGTCGGCAGCCACCACAGCAGCAGCGTCACCCCGAGGAGGACCTTCACCACCGCCCCGGCCGGGTGCGGGGCCTCCGTGCGCCGGCTGGCCCAGCCGAAGACCAGCCAGCCGGCCAACGCGCCGAGCAGCCCGCCGCCGATCGCGGCCGGGAGGACCAGCGGCGGCGTGGTGCGGCGCAGGTCGATCGACAGGTACGGGGACTCGGGCTCCGGCCGCGAGTTGACCGTGACGGTGAGGAGGGTGTCGCCCCGGCGGGCGCTGACGGTGGTCCAGGTGACCGGCGCGACGGAGGAACAGAGCTTGTCGGTGCAGTTGTCGAAGGTCTCCGCCGTCACCTGGCCGAGGTGCCAGCCGGCTTCCCGGAGCCGACGCTGGGCGACCGCCACCGTCTGCTCGGCCGGGGCGGGCGGCGGGCCGGCGACCCACGCGCCGGTGGCGGTCTGCTGGTACTCCCCGCCGTCGCCGAGGAGCACGTTGTCCAGCGCCTGCAGGGTCAGCGGCTGGGTGTAGTACCCGAAGAACGTCGACGGGGTGGTGATCTCGTCCGGTTCGCGGTCGGGCAGCACGGTCCGGAAGACCGCACCGGTCTCGGCGCGGCCCGGCAGCGGTCGGGCGGTCTCCCAGGCGACCCGGGCGGACAGTGCCGCGCTGAAGAGCCCGCAGACGACCGCGGCCAGCGCCGCCCAGGCGACGACCGTGCTGCTGGCCGGTCTGCCGAGCCGGCAGCGCATCCCGTTCCGGATCAGGTCGACGGCCTCCCGCAGCCGGGGCCTGGTCCGTCCGGGCGGTGCGGTGTCGAGCAGCAGGGCGACCAGCTCGTCGCCGCGCTCCCGGCGGTAGGCGCGCGGATAGCAGCGCAGCAGGCGGCGGTAGCGGCGCGCGAGCGTTTCGCCGGTCGATGCCATGGCCTTCCCTCCGGGGGCTCGGTCTCGCCTCGGGTGGTGCGGGGTGCGGTCCCGCCGGCCGGCGGGAGATGGAGATGTTGAGTGGCGCTTCAGGCGGTGCCGGGGCGGAACGCGCGCAGCCGGGCCTCGGCGGCGGTGGCGAGCTGCCGCAGCCGGCCGGCCTCGGCCCCGAGGGCGGCGTGCCCCTCCGAGGTGAGCCGGAAGTAGCGGCGCCGCCGACCGTCCACGGTCTCCTCCCGGTCGGGCTCCACCAGGCCCTCGGCGGTGAGCCGGTCCAGCGCGGTGTAGAGGGTGCCGGGGAGCAGGGTCACCCGCTGCTCGGAGAGGACGGCGACGTCCTGGACGATGCCGTAGCCGTGCCGGGGACCGCCGGCGAGCGCGGTGAGGATCAGGAAGGTCGGTTCACGCATCGCCGCCATGCGCCGGATCATATACAGATGATCGATGTATGAACAGACCCGTGTCGGGTGGCCCGGACCGGGTCGGGCCGTACCCTGGCGATCATGCGGATTGGCATCGTGATCCTTCCCGACCAGCGCTGGTCGGAGTCGCAGCGCCGCTGGCGCCAGGCGGACGAGTGGGGCTTCGACCACGCCTGGACGTACGACCACCTGGGCTGGCGCGACCTGGTCGACGGCCCCTGGTTCGACTCCATGGCCACCCTGACCGCCGCCGCGACGGTGACCTCCCGGATCCGGCTCGGCACCCTGGTCGCCTCGCCGAACTTCCGGCACCCGGCGGCCTTCGCCCGGCAGGTCACCGCCCTCGACGACGTGTCCGCCGGCCGGGTGCTGCTCGGGCTCGGGGCGGGCGGCATCGGGTTCGACTCGGCGGTACTGGGCGGCGAGACCCTGCCGCCCCGGCAGCGGGTGGACCGCTTCGGCGAGTTCACCGAGCTGCTCGACCTGGTGCTGCGGGAGGACGGCGTCACCTGGCGGGGCGACTGGTTCGCCGCGGTGGACGCCCGCAACAACCCGGGCTGTGTGCAGCAGCCCCGGGTGCCGTTCGTGGTGGCCGCGAACGGTCCCCGGTCGATGCGGCTGGTGGCCCGCTTCGGGCAGGGCTGGGTCACCACCGGCACCGGCGCCGACGACCTGACGAGCTGGTGGGACGGGGTGGGGCAGCTCTGCGCCCGACTGGACCAGACGCTGGACGCCGCCGGTCGGGACCCGGCCACCGTGGACCGCTACCTGTCGCTGGACTCGGCGCCGGCCTTCTCGCTGGGCAACGCCGACTTCTTCGCCGAGCAAGTGGCCCGAGCCGCGGCGCTCGGCTTCACCGACGTCATCACGCACTGGCCCCGGGCCAGCAGCTGGTACGCCGGCGACGAGGCCGTCCTGGTGGACGTCGCCACCCGCCTGCTACCCGAGCTGCGCACCGCCTGACCCCGGCGGCCCAGGGGCACCCCCTCGCCTCCTTTGCTCTGCTGCCGCGGAGGCAGCAGTGACTGGCTGTTCCTGTTGCCGTCAGGGCAGCAGAGCAAAGGACGCGCAGCGGTGTCGGCGCCCCGACCCTCGGCTGGAAGCCGGAGCAATGGGGGCGCGCACCGGTGCCCGCCGGCTGAGGGGCTGGTCGGCGCGTACCTCAGGTGCTGAGGTCTCCGGTGGCGACGCCGCCGTCGCCGCCGGAGACCAGCCGGAAGCGCAGGCAGGCGATCTCGGTGTCGTCGGTGACCGGGGTGCCGACGTGCGCCCAGTAGGCGGCGTGCCCCGCCCGCCACTCCTCGATCGAGCGGTCGCCCTCGCCCTCGGCGCGGGCGAAGTTCCACGGGACGTCGGCGAAGCGGACCACCTCGACGCCGGTGACCTCGACGATCCCGGCGAGGGCGTCGGCGTCGTCCACCAGGACGAGCCGTTCGCCGGCGTGCTCCAGCTCCTCGCCCTCCTCGGCGTACTCGGTGAGCAGGGCGGCGGTCGCCGTCTTCACCCCGGCCAGCACGAGGGTGTTGAGGTTGGTCCGCATCCGCCCCGGGGTGCCGAGGGCGAGCGTGCGCAGTCCACCGATCCGAGGCCACATCCTGCCGACGTTACCGAGCGCCGATTTCCCGCCGTGGGGAATCGGCGCCGGCGGCTCCCGTGAGGGCCGTTCAGATCAGCTGGCCGGCGTAGCCGGCGGCGGCGAGCACCCGCTCGTCGCCGGTCGCCGCGTGCGCGTCGAGCACGGCGTCGGCCAGCTTGACCACGTGCGCGTCGCCGTGCCGGGCGGCCCGGGCGAAGACCTCCGCCGGGGTGCCGGGCGTGACGGCCGGAACCGCCGTGCCGCGCGGAGGGGCGTACACCGCGGTCACCGCCGCCGTGGCCGACCACGCCGCGGTGAGGCTCGGCGCCCAGAGCGCTGGATCGAGCGCCGGCAGGGTCCGCAGCACCGCCGTGGGTGCGGTCACCGCGTGCACCAGCATCACCGGGTTCTCGTGGCCGTACCGCAGGTAGTCCAGCGCGGCCCGGTGCACCAGCGCGACCAGCCCCCGCTCCGCGTCGGCGGGCGTCCGCGCCGGGCGCGGCGCCGCCACCGCCCCGTCCCACCCGGGTACGCCCGACAGTCGCGCCAGCCGTTGCCGGATGCCGCCGGTGCGATCGTCGATCCGGGGCACCGAGGCCAGCGCGGTGGCCACGTCCGGGCCGTCGGGGCGGGACCCCGCATCGAGGCGCAGGCCCGGCACCGGCTGCCAGCGGGCCGCCCAGTAGCCGAGGGCCTGGCCGAGTTCGGCCACCCGGTCCGGGCTGGAGCCGCCCTCGCGCAGTGCCCGGACGGCGTGGCCGACCCGGATGACGCCGTGGGTCGCGCCGGCCGCGATGCCCGGAAGCAGCCGTGGCCACCAGGTGCCCAGCACCTCGCGCCAGGGGCGCTCGCGCAGTTCCCGGTCGAAGTGGGCGAGCCAGTCGCCGGCGCGTTTCGGGTCACCGAGGGCCCCCCGCCAGTCCTCGATCGGCCGCTGGCCGCGCGGCAGGTCGTCGAGCCGGCGCAGGTAGTCGTCCAGCCAGCGGTGCACGCTCCGGTCGTGGCCGTGCCGGACCAGCGCCTCGACCGCCATCGGTCCGTGGTTGGAGAGCCAGCCCTCGAACTCGGGGCCGGTGCGGTGCAGCCGTCGGTACGCCTCGTCCAGGATGCCGTGGTCCATGGGCCGATCGTCGGACCTGAAGCGCGCTTCAGGTCAAGCGGACAGCTGGGCGGCGTCGAGCAGCCCGTGCAGGCGGAGTTCGCGGCTCACCTCGGGCGGGCAGTCCCGCACCACGGCCGAGGCGCCGAGCCAGGTGGCGCCCCGGACGGCGCAGATCTCCCGGATCGCCCGCAGCTGCGCCCCGGTGGCGACCCAGTCGTCCACCGCCAGCACCCGGTCGTCCGGGCCGAGCCGCCGATCCACCACGGCCAGGTCGACCTGGCGGCCCCGGAAGTCGGGGTCGCTTCGGGACCAGGTCAGCGGCCCGGCCGGCAGTCGCCCGTCGCCCGGCTTGTGGGCCGGCACGAAGCCCACCCCGAAGGCGGTGGCGGTCAGCGGGCCGAGCATCAGCCCGGTGACGGCCGGGGCCACCACCACGGTCGGCCGGGCGTCCCGGAACGGTGCGGCCAGGGCCGGCCCGAGCCCGGCCAGCACCTGCGGGTCACGCCACCAGCCGGAGATGTCGCTGACCAGGTGGCTGCTGCCCGGCCCCGGATCGACCCAGCGGAACAGCTCGACCAGACGCCGGCGCAGCTCATCGGCCATCCGTCCATCCTCACCCATCGCTGCCACGTCGCGCGGCGCTGGCCCGTCCGGCCCCCGCGACGTCGGATGATCGGCTACACGTATCCCTGCAATTCCGGGCATACCACCATGATCACGTTGACGTCGGAAGTGCTTCTCTCGTTACGGTCCGACCCGGTTTGTTCAGCTGACGAAAGGACCGGTCCGGTGGCTGGTAGGCACTCCCGTACCCGCATGTTCTCCTCGCCGGCCGGCATCGCCGCCACCGCTGCCGTGGGTGTCGTGCTCGCCGTCGGCGGCACCGTCGGCGCCGTGCAGCTGACCTCGGGCGAGGCGGCAGCCCCCGTCGTCGCCGACAGCGTGCCGGCCGCGGCCAGCCCCAGCGCCACCGTGTCGCCGAGCGTCACCGGGTCCCCCACCGCCAGCCCGTCGCCGACCGTCACGGCCAGCCCGAAGGCCACCCGGTCCGCCCAGGCGGCCTCCCGGGCCAGGACCCGCACCGCCACGCCGAAGCCGAGCGCGACGACGAAGAAGGCCGCCCCGAAGAGCACCGTGGTGGACAGCGGCTCGTGCGGCGCGTCCTTCTACGACGAGGGCCAGATGACGGCCAACGGCGAGACCTTCAACCCGGACGCGCTGACCGCCGCGCACAAGACGCTGCCCTTCAACACCCGGGTCCGGGTCACCAACCCGGACAGTGGCAAGTCGGTGACCGTCCGCATCAACGACCGTGGCCCGTTCATCGAGGGGCGCTGCCTCGACCTGTCCCGCGCCGCGTTCGAGAGCATCGCTTCGGTGAGCCTGGGTGAGCTGACGGTGAAGTACGAGGTCCTCGGCTGACGGCGATCGGCTCGCCGTGACCGTCCGGCCGGTTGGAACACCCTCAATCGAGGGGTCAGGTTCATTCACCGGTCCACGTCCATCAGGCATGCTGTCCCTCGTACGCACGCATGCCTTCCAGTCGGGCCGCGGCCCGCTGAGTCCCGGATCCCGCGCCGGCGTCGGCGCGGCCCTCGGCCTGCTCACGATCATCTCGGCGGTGGAGCTGGCCGACGGCCGGGCGGCGCACTACGTGGCGCTGATGATGGCCGCCCCCATCCTGGCCGCCGCGTTCGCCTCCTGGCGGGTGGTGCTCGGGATCGGCCTGGTCGCCGCGGTGCTCGGGGCCAGCTTCGTGCTGACCGAACCCACCCCGTCGCTGGTCACCGCCGTCGACCTCGCGGGGATCGCCTTCGCCAGCGGGATCGCGGCGGCGGTGGCGGCGCTGCGGCAGCGGCAGGGCGAGCAGATCGCCGAGTTGTCGAAGCTGGCGTCGGTCGCCCAGCAGGCGGTGCTGCGGCCGCTCGGTCCGCAGGTGGGCACCCTCGCGGTGGCCGCCCGGTACATCTCCTCGACGGCCACCGCCGAGATCGGCGGCGACCTCTACGAGGCCATCGACACCCCGTACGGCGTCCGCATGATCATCGGGGACGTCCGGGGCAAGGGGCTGGACGCGGTCCGGCTGGCGAGCATCGTGCTGGGCTCGTACCGGCACGTCGCGTACGAGCGGCCCGACCTGCGCGCGGTGGTGGCCGACCTGGACCGGGCGGTGGCCCGCAACGTGGGCGACGAGGACTTCGTCACGGCGGCCGTGGTGGAGGAGCGGGGCGGCACGCTGACCATCGTCAACTGCGGCCACCCGTCACCGCTGCTGCTGCGCCGGGGCGCGGTGATCCCGCTCGAGCCGCCGGCGCCCGCCCCGCCGCTGGGGTTCATGCCGGTGGTGCGCCCCCGGGTGGAACGCCTGGAACCCGGCGACCGGCTGCTGCTCTTCACCGACGGGCTCGGTGAGGCCCGGCGCGACGGTGAGTTCTTCCCCACCGCCGACCGGGCCTGGCGGCTGCTCGGGCACGGCACGGTCGGCGACGGTCTCGCCTCGCTGGAGACCGCGCTCGTGGAGTGGGTGCACGGGCGGCTGGACGACGACATCGCCCTGGTCCTGATGGAGTACACCGGCCCGCGCACCGGGGCGACCGTACCCGTGCCGAGCTGGGAGGTCGGCGCGGCGGAGGCGTGAGCCTGCCCGCCCCCGCGCCGTCCTGCCGTACGCCCGAACGAGAGCTGAACCGCAGGTGTGTAATCGCCGTCACTTCCCCCATTGGCTTGTCGCAGCTACCGGTGAGTAATACAGTCGGGGTTACTGATCGGTAACCTGTCCGGAAGCGGGGCCAGCGAGCATGACCCACTACAAGAGCAACCTTCGGGACCTCGAGTTCAACCTGTTCGAGGTCTTCGGGGCGGACCGGACGTTCGGCCAGGAGCCGTACTCGGACCTGGACGTCGACACCGCCCGCAGCTTCCTCTCCGAGGTCGACCGCCTGGCCCGCGAGGACCTCGCGGCCAGCTACACGGACAGCGACCGCAACCCGCCGCGCTTCGACCCGGCCACGCACACCGCGCCGCTGCCGGAGTCGTTCAAGAAGTCGTACCAGGCGTTCATGGACTCCGAGTTCTGGCGGCTGGACCTGCCGGAGGCCCTGGGCGGCACCAACGCCCCGCGCGCCCTCTGGTGGTCCCTCGCCGAGCTGGTGCTCGGCTCCAACGCCCCGATCTGGATGTACGCCTCCGGTCCGTCCTTCGCGCACGTGCTGCACGTCGAGGGCACCGAGCAGCAGAAGAAGTGGGCGCGGCTCTTCATCGACAAGCAGTGGGGCTCCACCATGGTGCTCACCGAGCCGGACGCCGGCTCGGACGTGGGCGCCGGTCGGACCCGCGCGATCCAGCAGCCCGACGGCTCCTGGCACATCGAGGGCGTCAAGCGCTTCATCACCTCGGGTGAGCACGACCTGAGCGACAACATCGTCCACTACGTGCTGGCCCGTCCCGTCGGCGTCGAGGGCGTCGGCGGCCCGGGCACCAAGGGCCTGTCCCTCTTCGTGGTGCCGAAGTACCACTTCGACGAGGCCACCGGCGAGCTGGGCGAGCGCAACGGCGTCTTCGCCACCAACGTCGAGCACAAGATGGGCCTGAAGGTCTCCAACACCTGCGAGGTGACCTTCGGCGAGCACGGCGTGCCGGCGAAGGGTTGGCTGCTGGGCGAGAAGCACGACGGCATCCGGCAGATGTTCATGATCATCGAGTACGCCCGGATGATGGTCGGCACCAAGGCGATCGCCACCCTCTCCACCGGCTACCTGAACGCCCTGGAGTACGCCAAGAACCGGGTGCAGGGCGCCGACCTGATCCAGCAGGCCGACAAGACCGCCCCGCGGGTGACCATCACCCACCACCCGGACGTGCGCCGCTCGCTGCTGCTGCAGAAGTCGTACGCCGAGGGCCTGCGCGCGCTGGTCTGCTACACCGCCAGCTGGCAGGACAAGGTCGCCATCGCCGAGGCGGCCGGCGACGAGAAGGCCATCAAGCTGGCCAAGCGGGTCAACGACCTGCTCCTGCCGCTGGTCAAGGGCGTCGGCTCGGAGCGCGCGTACGAGCTGCTGGGTCACGAGTCGCTGCAGACCTTCGGTGGCTCCGGCTTCCTCCAGGACTACCCGCTGGAGCAGTACGTCCGCGACGCCAAGATCGACACCCTGTACGAGGGCACCACCGCGATCCAGAGCCTCGACCTGATCTTCCGGAAGATCGTCCGGGACAACGGCAAGGCCCTGATGGCGGTCGCCGGCGAGATCCAGGAGTTCATCGCCACCGAGGGCGGCAACGGTCAGCTCAAGGAGGAGCGGCAGGCGCTGGGCAAGGCGCTCGCCGAGATCCAGACCATGCTCGGCGTGATGACCGGCTGGCTCGGCGAGGCGCAGGGCGGCGACACCCGCAGCCTCTACAAGGTCGGCCTGAGCAGCCGCCGCTTCCTGCTGGCCATCGGCGACCTGGTCGTCGGCTGGCTGCTGCAGAAGCAGGCGGACGTGGCCCTGCGCGCCCTGGCCGGCGAGGTCTCCGCCGCCGTCGTCACGCCACCCCCCGAAGTCACAGCGGCCCACCAACCCCATCCCCACCACCCGTGCATTTTCGGAGAAGGAGTGGCTATTCCGCCTCGGATAGCCACGCTTTCTCTGAAAGTGCGCTCAGGGGGTGGCGGGGGGTGGGATTGGCGGGGGTGGGGTTGGTAGGCGGGCCGGTTGACGGGTAACCGTCGCGGACCACGTCAGGGGCACGCCCAAGGGCCACCGCACGGGGGAGTGCAGCGCACATGGGCATTGGTAGCGGAATCTTTCTCATCGCGCTGGGCGCGATCATGGCCTTCGCCATCCGGGCCAACGTCTGGTGGATCGACCTCCGCGCGGTCGGCTGGGTGTTCATCCTGGCCGGGCTGGCCGTACTGCTCACCACGCTCTGGTTCTGGCAGGACCGGCGCAAGCGGGCACGCACGCTGATCGTGGAGGAGAACCGCCTCTCCCATCCGACCGCGATGATGCCGCCGCCGCCCGACCCGCCGCCGCCCACCGCGCCACCGAGCTGACCGCCGCCCACGCTGCTCCACGCGCTGCCTGCCCCGGAGGTGCGGTCCGAGAAGACCTGTCGGCTCAGCCGCGGGCGGTGTGGCGGTTCACGATCGCCGCGCCGCCCGGTGCCAGGTCCGCCCAGGGCGTCGCCGCCCGGTGCACCACCAGGTCGGTGGTCCGCAGCCCCTCGGGATCCGCCCGTTCCGGGTCGAGCAGCGCGGAGAGCAGCGAGATGCCGGGATTGTGGGCGATCAGCAGGACGGTCCGGGCCGTCGGCTCGGCCGCCCGGACCAGGTCGAGCAGCTCCTGCGGCTGCGCCTCGTACGCGGTCGGCTCGTAGCGCACCACGGGTGACGACCCCGCCGGTCCCCCTTCCGGCGGGGACCCCGTCATGCCCATCGCCACGTCGTGCCAGGTCTGCCGGGTACGCCGGGACGGCGAACAGAGCACCACCTCGGGCAGCAGGCCGTGCCGGGCGAGCCAGGCTCCGGCGGCGGCCGAGTCGGCGTGCCCGCGTGCGGTCAGGCGGCGGTCGACGTCCGGGGCGTCCCCGGCGGGTAGTTCGGCCTTGGCGTGCCGGAGCAGCACCAGGGTCCGTTCCTCGGCGTGGGCGTCCGTCATGCGCCCAGCTTGCCTGATTGGCGATCAGGGCGCCTGGGTATGTCGATGTGTGCCGCACGCTCACCGATGGCCGCGGCGGTCGGATACGCCAATGGACATGCCAAGGAGGCGACATCATGGGCATCGGTGCCAGCATCTTCCTCATCGCGCTGGGCGCGATCTTCGCGTTCGCCATTGACGCGAACCTGGGATGGCTCAACCTGAACGTCGTCGGCTGGGTGCTGATGCTCGCCGGCGTCGCCGGGCTGCTCACCACCCTCTACTTCTGGAACTCCCGCCGCCGCACGGTGGTGGCCACGCCGGTGCGCGAGGACCGCGTGGTGGCCGACCGGGTCGTGCCGGTGCAGGACGACCGGGTGGTGCGGGAGGAGTACCGCGAGGTGCGCCGCCCCGGTTACCCGGCCTGATCCACTCGCGCAGACGTCGGGGCCCCGCAACGGTGCGGGGCCCCGCACCATGTCCGGCCGGGCGGGCGGGCGTCCGGGCTCAGGCGAAGAGCGCGAAGTAGATGGCGATGTGGTGGCAGAGCGCCGCGAGCAGGGTGCAGGCGTGGAAGAACTCGTGGTGGCCGAAGACGGTGGGCCACGGGTTGGGCCGGCGCAGGGCGTAGAAGACCGCGCCGACGCTGTAGATCGCGCCGCCGACGGCGAGCAGGACCAGCGCGGTCACCCCGCCCTCGTGCAGGATCTGCGGCAGCATCGCCACCGAGACCCAGCCGAGCGCCAGGTAGAGCGGCGCGGACACCCAGCGGGGCGCGTGCGGCCAGATCAGCTTCAGCGCCACGCCGGCCAGCGCACCGCCCCAGACCACGCTGAGCATGATGGTGGCCATCCGGCGGTCGAGCAGCAGCGCGCAGAACGGCGTGTAGGTGCCGGCGATGAACACGAAGATCATCGAATGGTCCAGCCGGCGCATGATCTGGTAGCCGCGCTCCGACCACACCCGTCGGTGGTAGAGGGCGCTGGTGCCGAAGAGCCCGCAGACGGTGAGGCTGTAGATCAGGCAGCTGAGCAGGGGTGCCCAGCCCGGGCGGGTGGCCGCTATCGCGCACAGGACGATGCCGCAGACGAGCGCGACGAAGAAGGCGTACGTGTGCAGCCAGCCGCGCATCCGGGGCTTCCCGATGTCGACCGGCTTGAGCCGGAGCGGTGCGGAGGTGGTCACGGATACAGGTTACGGCACCGTAGGTTACCTGCGGGTAGTGCGTCTGGTCACCGCCGCGTCGCGCGGGCGCGGGCCTGTGGTCGTCGGATCGATCCGGGAGGATGGCGGGATGCGGATCCGACCCGTCGGCCGACACGCGCTCCTGCTCGACTGCGACGACCCCGGCCAGGTGGAGGCGTGGCGCGCCGAGCTGTGGCGCCGCCGCGCCGCCGGTGAGCTGACCGCCGTCGAGATCGTCCCGGCCGCGGCGACCGTCCTGCTCGACGGCGTACCGGACCCGGCGGCCCTCGCCGCGCGGATCGCCGGGTGGACCCCACGGCCGGTCGCCACCCCGGCCGCCGCCGCCCAGGTCGAGGTTCCCACCCGGTACGACGGGGAGGACCTGCCCGTCGTCGCCCGGCACTGGGGCGTGACCGTGCCCGAGGTGGTGCGACGACTGCGGGAGACCGCGTTCCGGGTGGCGTTCTGCGGCTTCGCGCCCGGGTTCGCGTACCTGACCGGGCTGCCGTCGGAGTGGGCGGTGCCCCGGCTGCCCAGCCCGCGTACCCGGGTGCCGGCCGGGTCGGTGGCGCTCGCCGGGCCGTACGCCGGGATCTACCCGACCGCCTCGCCGGGCGGGTGGCTGCTGGTCGGCCGCACCGAGCTGACCCTGTTCGACGTGCACGCCGACCCGCCGGCCCGGCTCACCCCGGGCACCCGGGTCCGGCTGGTGGCCGCGTGATCGACGTGATCGAGGTACGCCGGGCCGGCCCGCTCACCACCGTCCAGGACCTCGGCCGTCCCGGGTACGCGCATCTCGGCGTACCCCGGTCGGGGGCGCTCGACCCGGCGGCGCTGGCGCTGGCCAACCGCCTGGTGGGGAACCCGGTCTCCACCGCCGGCCTGGAGATCACCCTGACCGGCTGTGAGCTGCGGCCGACCCGCGCCGTCACGGTCGCGGTGACCGGGGCCGACGCCGACGTCCGGGTCGGCCCGCGCCCGGGCGACGTGGGCCGGGCGCTCGCGGTGCCGGCCGGCGCGGTGCTGCGGATCGGGCCGGCCCGCGACGGGCTGCGCAACTGGCTCGCGGTCAGCGGCGGGATCGCGGTCGAGCCGGTGCTCGGCAGCCGCGCCACCGACACCCTCTCCGGCCTCGGCCCACCCCCGGTACGCGACGGCGACCGCCTCCCGCTCGGCCCGTGGCCCGGGCCGCCGCCACCGGTGGACGTGACCGTCGGCCGGCCCCCGACCGGCGAGCTGCGGCTGACCCTGCGCCCCGGGCCGCGGGCCGACTGGTTCACCCCGGACGCGCTCGCCCGGCTGCTCGACACCCCGTACACGGTCAGTCCGGTGGGCGACCGGGTCGGCGCGCGACTGACCGGCGCGCCGCTGCCCCGCGCGGTGGCCGGTGAACTGCCCAGCGAGGGGATCGTGCTCGGCGCGGTGCAGGTGCCGGCCGACGGCCAGCCACTGGTCTTCCTGGCCGACCACCCCACCACCGGCGGGTACCCCGTCATCGGCGTGGTGGACGACGTGACCGCACTCGCGCAGGCCCGGCCAGGGACTACGGTGAGGTTCCATGGACCTCAACGCTGACCTCGGTGAGGGATTCGGCATCTGGCGGCTCGGTGACGACGACGCGCTGCTGGATCTGGTCACCTCGGCCAACGTCGCCTGCGGCTTCCACGGCGGTGACCCGTCGACCATGCGGCGGGTCTGCGCCGCGGCGGCCGATCGCGGCGTGGCCATCGGCGCCCAGGTCGGCTACCGCGACCTCGCCGGCTTCGGCCGCCGGCGCATCGAGTACGCCTTCACCGAGCTGCGCGACGAGGTCACCTACCAGCTCGGCGCCCTGGACGCGTTCTGCCGGCTGTTCCGCACCCGGGTCCGCTACCTCAAGCCGCACGGCGCGCTCTACCACGCGGCGGCCGTCGACGAGTCGCAGGCCGCCGCCCTGGTCGCCGCCGTCAGCGGGTACGACGACCAGTTGCCGATCCTCTGCGCCCCCGGCTCGAAGCTCGCCCAGCTCGCCGTCGGGGCGGGCCTGCGGGTGGTCGCCGAGGGCTTCGCCGACCGGGGCTACCTGCCCAACGGCGCGCTGGTGCCGCGCACCGCGCTCGGCGCGCTGGTCACCGACCCGGAGGAGGTGGCCGCCCGGGCCGTACGGATGGCCACCGAGCGCACCGTCGTCGCGGTCGACGGCACCGTCATCCCGTGCGCGGTCGGCTCGATCTGCCTGCACGGTGACACCCCGGGCGCGGTCGCCTCGGCGGCCCTGGTGCGGGCCGCGCTGCTCGACGCGGGCGTCACCCCGAAGCCGTTCGTCTGAGGGCTGGGGGCGTCGACGCTCAGGCGTCCAGGCCGCGCAGCACCAGCGGCAGCCGGGTCGCGCCGCCGTCGACCACCCGCACCGGTACGCCCCAGTCCTGCCGGGTCAGGTGGCAGGCGGCGTGCTCGACGTCCTTGTCGCAGGTGGCCGCCTGGGCGGTCACCTGGAGCACCCCGCCGGCCACCGACCCGTCGATCACCAACCGACGGGACAGGTCGGTGCTGGTGCCCGCCCCCTCGACCAGCAGCTCCGGCGGGGAGGCGGAGACCACCACCCGGGTCGACGGGCCGTACGTCTCGTCCAGCTTCTGCCCGGGCGCGGGCGTGAAGATCACGTCGAGGGTCAGCTCGCCGGCCGCCACGTCGGTCGGCTTGCGCTCCACCTGGTGCCGGGGGCCGTTCACCGTGCTCGCCCCGGCCGCCGTGAGCACGCCCGGCGCCAGTCGGGTCAGCCGGTGCGCGGACGACTCGACCACCAGCACGTCACCGTCGGCGGTGAGCACCAGGTCGCTCGGCTCGGCCAGGCCGTCGGCCACCGTGGCGACCTGGTCGGTCGCCGGGTCGAAGCGGCGCACCGCGCCGTTGTAGGTGTCGGCGATCAGCACCGAGCCGTCCGGCAGCGCGCACACCCCGAGCGGGTGCTGCAACAGCGCCTGGTCGGCCGGGCCGTCCACGTGGCCGAAGTCGAAGAGGCCCTGCCCCACGGCAGTGGCCATAACGCCGTTCTCGACGTAGCGGATCGCGCTGGTCTCGCTGTCGGCCACCCAGAGCCGGGTGCCGTCGGCCGAGACGGAGAGCCCGGAGGGCTGCGCCATCCACACGTCCGGCAGCGGACCGTCCCGCAGCGCCTCCACCGTGGTGCCGGCGTACATGCCGGCGGTGCGGCGGATCGGGTCGAACCACCAGAGCTGGTGGATGCCGGCCATCGCGATGACGACCTTGTCGTCGTACCAGGCCAGGTCCCAGGGGGAGGAGAGGTCGACCGAGAGCGCGTCGTGCGCGTGGTCGTCGACCGAGGAACGCCACTGCCGGCCGGTGCCGGCGACGGTCACCACCTCGCCGGTCGCCAGCCGTACGCCGCGCAGCAGGTGGTTGACGGTGTCCGCGACCACCAGGTCGTAGCCGGCCACCTCGGCGACGTGCGCGGGGAGCAGGCAGAGCCCCTGCGGCTCGGCGAAGCCGGCCACGTCGGCCGGCCCGTCGGCCCGGCCCCGCTCGCCGGAGCCGATCCGCCGGACCAGGCTCTCACCGTCGGGGGCCAGCTCGGCCAGGGAGTGCCGGGCCGAGTCCGAGACCAGCAGGTTGCCGCCGTCGAGCACCATCGCCTTGCCGGGGAAGCGCAGGGTGGTCTCCGGCTCCGCCGGCGGGACGTACGGGCCGTCGCCCCGGTGCAGGGTGCCCTTCGCCGTGTGGGTGGCGACCAGGTCGTCGACCAGTCGGGTCAGCCCCTCGGCGTGGCCCTCGCCGGCCATGGTGGCCACCACGTACCCCTCGGGGTCGACCACGGCCAGGGTGGGCCAGGCCTTCGCCGCGTACTGGTCCCACATGTCCAGCTCGGGGTCGTCCAGCACCGGGTGGTGCACCCCGTACCGCTCGACGGCGGCGGCCAGCGCGTCCGGGTCCTTCTCGTGCTCGAACTTCGGCGAGTGCACGCCGATCACGACGAGCACGTCGGCGTACTTCTCCTCCAGCGGGCGCAGCTCGTCGAGCACGTGCAGGCAGTTGATACAGCAGAAGGTCCAGAAATCCAACAGGAGGATCCGGCCGCGCAGGTCGGCGAGCTTCAGCTCCCGCCCGCCGGTGTTCAGCCAGCCCCGACCGTGCAGCTCTGGAGCCCGTACGCGTGCGCTCATGACTTCAGTCTGCCGGATGCCGGGCCGCCGACACGGCGTGACCCCGCGCGTGGTCGATCACGCCACAGCGGATACGACGGCGGGGCCACGGATCGCCGTGGCCCCGCCGTCGGGACGGGCTACTTGCTGGCCGGCTTGAGGCAGAGCACCCGGTCGGTGCCGCTGCCCGGCAGCACCACGTGCGGCTGGGCCGGGTCGGCGCACTTCTCCTTCGCGTCGACCTTGGAGACCACGGTGAACGCGTTCGGCTCGCCGCAGTTCGCCGCGCTCGCGCCGTTGCCGGACTGCTTGACGCAGGAGCCGACTGCCGGGTTGAACGTGGCGGGCTCCTCCTCGCTGCCGATCTTGCCAAGCAGGCTGAGCAGGCCGAGCGGGATGGCCAGGATCAGCACCGCCGCGATCAGCACCATGGCCAGCACCCGGCCGTTGCGGACCTTCGGCGCCGGCTGCTCGACCTTCGGCTCCGCGTCCGGCTTGAACGCGTCGAAGCGTCCCTGCTCGGGCTCCGGGTCCTGGTGCCAGGCACCCGGCCCGGGCTGGTTGCCCGGCCCGAAGGGCTGACCGGCGGGCGCGAACTGCTGACCCGGGGGCGGGAACTGCTGACCCGCGGGCGGGAACTGCGGCCCGGCCGGCGGGAACTGCGCCCCCGCCTGCGGGAACGGCGCGGTGCCGCCACCGTGGGACGGATCGTGGGCCGGGTGGCCGTAACCGGGGACCGCACCGGCGGCCGGACCGCCGCCGGCCGGGCCGGCGCCGAACGGCTCGGCCGGACGGTCGGCGGGGCCGTGCGGTCGAGTCCCGTTCATCGGCCGGTTGTTGCTGGCCGGGTCCGCGAAGGCCGGGATGGCGCCCGGGAACGCCGGCGGCGCGGCGGGCGAGGTGGGCGGCGCGGACGAGGGAGCCTCGGGGCCGAAGCCGGGCGGACCGGACGGCCGCTCCGGCTCGTCGAAGCGCCGCCGATCCTGGTCCTCGTACCGCTGCTGGTCCTCGTACCGCTGCTGGCCGTTGAAGGACTGCTGGCCGTCGAACGGCTGCTGGTCGCCGAAGCGGGGCGGGGAGTGGTGCTCGGCCTGCTGGCCGTCGTACTCCTCGACCGGCTCGTCCACCGACTCCGGGCGGGCCGGCCGGCCGTACACCCGGGGCTGCGGGGCACCCGTGGCGCCCGGCCGCAGGGCCTGGTCGGTCGGGGGCATCACCCGGCTGGCCAGCGGCACCGACGCGCTCGCCGACGCCCGCCCGGCGGCGGACTCGTCGGCGACCGGCACGGCGGCGCGACCGGCACCGTCGGCCTCCGGCGAGGTACGCGGCCCGGGCACCACCGGCCCGGCCGGGGACTGCGGCTCCTCGGCGGGACCCCAGCCCGACCCTTCCGGCTCGTACGCCGACGGCGCGTCCGCACGCCCGGCCGGCTCGACGGCGGACTGGTCGGCGGCCTGACCGAACTGGGCCGGCGGGACGTAGTCGGCCGGCGGCGCGGCGGCCAGGCTGGCGCCCGGCACCCGCTGCTCCTGCGGCGGCAGGGGCACCGCGTTGGCCGGCGAGATGCCGGGTGCCGGCGCCGGCTGGTAGATCGGGGCCTCGTCGGCGCGCTGGGGCTCCCAGGCGTCGCCGGCCGGTCGCTGCGCGGGCGGGGCCTCGGCGCGGCCCCAGACCTCCTCGGCCGCCCACGGCTCGGCGTCCGGCACCGCCGGACGGTCGGCACCGGCCCGCTGCGGCAAATTGTCGGCGTCCGCCCCCCAGGCCGGCGGGCCGCCGGGGACCGCGACGGACGCGGTCGCCCGGGCGGGCTGCTCCGGGGGCGTCCAGCCGGCCGACTCGGGTCGGTCGTCCTGCCCGGGCACGGCGGCCGCGCCCCAGGAACCGGCACCACGGGCCGGCTCCTCCGCGGCGGGCCAGTCGGCGCCAGGCCGCTGCTCCTCGTGGGCCGGAGCGGCCCCGCCCCAACCGTCGGCGGCCTGCTGCTCCACGCGGGCCTCCCAGTGGGCCGGCGCCGGGGCGCCGGCGGCGTCCCACGCCTGCGGCGACCGCTCGTCCGCCTGGGGCGCGTTGTTCCACCCGCCGGCACCGGCGGCGTTGTCCGGGGCGGCGGTGTTCCAGCCGCCGGAGCGGGCGGCGTCGTCCTGGCCGCCGGTGTTCCACCCGCCCGAGCGGGCCGGGTCGTCCTGCGGCGGGCGGGCGGTGTTCCACCCGCCGGAGCGGGCCGGGTCGTCCTCGGTGGACCGTCCGTCGGCCGCCGGGTTGTCGTGCTGCGGCACCTGCGCGGCGCCGCGCACGCCGGTGTCGGGCTGCGCCCACGCGGGCACGGCCTGTTCCGGCTGCTGCTGCTGCGGCACGGGTACGGAGGCGCGGCCGGCGGAGCGGGGCGCATCGTCCTGGGTGGACGGCGCGTTCCACCCGCCGGAGCGGGCGGCGTCGTCCTGCGGCGGCTGGGTCTCGCCACCCCAGCCGTCGGCCTGCTCCTGCGGCGCGGCTGCGCCGCTCCAGCCGGTGGACTGCTCGTGCTGCCCGGCGCCGACGTGCCGACCGCCCGAAGTGGACGTCTCGTGGGACGCGGCCCCGCCGGCGTTCCAGCCGCCGTTGCCCGCAGCGTCCTGGTCCTGGCCCGGCGTACCGGCGTTCCAGCCGCCGGAGCGGGCCGGGTCGTCGTGGGCCGGGGTGTTCCAGCCGCCGGAGCGGGCCGACTCGTCGTGCGGCGGCGCGGCGGCCCAGCCGTTGGCGGCCTGGTCCTGCTGCCCGGCGCCGGCGTTCCAGCCGCCGCCGGCGGCCGGGTCGGCGGAGGCGGGCCAGGCGTCGTTCGGCTGCGGCACCCGGGCGGCGCCACGGGCGCCGGAGTCGGGCTGCGACCACGCCGGGGCGGCCTGCTCGGGCTGCGCCCAGGCGGGCTGTGCCGGCTCGCCCGGTCCGGCGGGCTGGCCGGGCACGGAGGCGGCGGCCCAGGCGGCGGCGGGCTGATCGGGCTGGGCGGCCCAGGCGGGCTGGGGCGCGGCCCACTGGCCGGGCTGCGCCGGCTCGCCCTGCTGCGGCACCTGCGCGGCGCCCCACGCCGGGGGCTGGTCCTGCGCGGCGCCCCAGGCCGGGGGCTGGTCCTGCGCGGCGGCCCAGGTCGGTGCGGCCTGATCCGGTCGACCGGCCGGTGGTGGTGGCGCCCAGCCCAGGTCCGGGGCGGCGGAGTCGCCGTACCCGTTGTCCTGCTGCGTCTGCCGGTCGCCGTACGGCGCCGGTCCACCGGCGCCCGGCGGCACCTGGTCCGGCTCCTGGCCGGGGCGGTGCTGGCCCTCGGACGTCATGGGTGCGCCTCCTCCATCACATGTCGGCCGCCGATGCCGTCCGGGACCGGGCGGCGGGCCGCCGGTGTCGCCGGCGGATCGGCCGTGCGGGCTCCCCGCACCGTATCCGGTGACCGCGCGGGGCGTCCGGGGAGCACCGGGCCGTCACTCCGCGTCGCCGGGCCGTGGCGATCGGCTCTCATCCGGCTCGATCGGTGTCCCGGGTCGGCGGGTGGCGACCGTGCCCCACCGTACCGGGCGTCCGGTCGAGGTGGAATCCCGGTCTCAGCGCCCCGGGAACGCCGATGACCCGCCCGGGTGCCCCGGGCGGGTCATCGATCTGGAGGAGGTGAGGAAAGTCTGTGCCGCGTCAGCTCATGTGGCGCTGGGCGATCGCGAGGATCTCCTCACGCACCGCGGGCGAGTTGGCGGAACGAAGCGCGTGCTCGATCGCGCGGGCGCGGCGGGTGGCGTCGCGGCGGGTGCGGATGCGCTCGATCATGCTCATGGTGTCTCTCCTCCGGCTATTCGGTTGTCAGCCCCTTGATGTCTCTATTTAAGCGCAAGACGCCGCCAACTTCCATCGATTGTTAGGTGAGGTGGGACACCTGCCTACGATTCGTAGGCCACAGAGGCGATTGCCGAACTTTTCTTCGTGCAATGGCAACGGCCGGTGTGCCGGGCGTTCACCCTGGGCACACCGGCCGTTGCTGGTGTCGTGGACGGTCAGGTCCAGGCGAGCAGCGCCGCCTCGGGGTCGGCCAGGAAGTCCCCGATGTCGCGGAGGAACTTCGAGCCGAGCTCACCGTCGATGATCCGGTGGTCGAACGACAGGCCCAGCGTGGTGACCTGGCGCGGCTTCACCTTGCCCTTGTGCACCCAGGGCATCTCGCGGACCGCGCCGAAGGCCAGGATCGCCGACTCGCCCGGGGGCAGGATCGGCGTACCGGTGTCCACGCCGAAGACCCCCACGTTGGTGATCGTCAGCGTGCCGCCCGACATGTCGGCCGGCGAGGTCTTCCCCGCCTTGGCCGTCTGCACCAGGTCGGTCATCGCGTCCGCCAGCTCGCGCAGCGACAGCCGGCCGGCGTCCTTGATGTTCGGCACGATCAGGCCGCGCTCGGTGGCCGCCGCGATGCCCAGGTTGACGTAGTCCTTGACCACGATCTCGTCGCCGGCCCAGGTCGAGTTGACCATCGGGTACCGCTTGACTGCCAGCAGCACCGCCTTGGCGACCAGCAGCAGCGGCGAGACCCGCACGTCGCGCCACTCCCGCCGCTCGCGCAGCCGGTCCAGCGCCTTCATCGCCCGCGTCACGTCGACGGTGAGGAACTCCGTCACGTGCGGGGCGGTGAACGCCGAGCGGGACATGTTCTCGGCGGTGAGCTTGCGTACCCCCTTGACCGGGACGCGCTGCTCGCGGTCCGCGCCGAAGCTCGCGGCCGCCGTGGCCGGGGCCGCCACCGTCAGCGGCTCGGCCGCCGCCGGGGTCCCGCTCGCCGCCCGCTGTACGTCCTCCCGGGTGATCGAGCCCAGCGGGCCCGAGCCGGTCAGCGTGGCGAGGTCGACGCCGAGGTCCTTGGCCAGCTTGCGCACCGGCGGCTTGGCCAGCACCAGCCCGCCGGCCCGCCCGTTGCCGTTCACGGCCGGCGCCGGCGACACCGGCGCGGCCGGAGCGACCGGAGCGGGTGCGGCCGGAGCGGGCGGCACCGGAGCCGGTGCGGCCTGGACCGGAGCGGCCGACGCCTGGGCCGGCACCCCGCCCTTGCGCGGGCGGCGCTTGGCCGCCGTGGTGCGCGGGCCGTAGCCGACCAGCACGGCGGTACGCCCACCCGGGGCGGGACCGCCGATCAGGCCCGGCTCGACCGCGCCCTCGGTCGGGGCCACCTCGACGGCGGCCAGCGAGGCCGCCGACGGGGTGGGCAGCGCGGAGGCCGGCGCACCGGTCGTCGACTCCTCGATCGGCCCGGCGCCCGGGTCGGTGTCGATCGCGATGATCGGCGTGCCGACCTCGACCGTGGTGCCCTCCGGGTGGAAGATCGCCCGCACCTGGCCGGCCCACTTCGCCGGGATCTCGACGGCCGCCTTGGCCGTCTCCACCTCGACGATCGGCTGGTTCAGCTCGATGACGTCGCCCACCTTGACCAGCCAGGCGAGGATCTCGCCCTCGGTCAGGCCCTCGCCCAGGTCGGGGAGGTTGAACTCCTTGATCCGTGACATGCCGCTCACCAGCCGAAGGTGCGGTCGACGGCGTCGAGCACCCGGTCGAGGTCGGGCAGGTACTCCTCCTCCACCCGGCTGGCCGGGTAGGGGGTGTCGAAGCCGGTGACGCGCAGCACGGGGGACTCCAGGGAGTAGAAGCACTCCTCGGTGATCCGGGCGGCGATCTCCGAGCCGAGGCCCAGGTTGCCCGGGGCCTCGTGCACGACCACGCAGCGGCCGGTGCGCCGGACCGACTCGTACGCGGCGGTCAGGTCCAGCGGGGAGAGCGTGCGCAGGTCGATGACCTCCAGCTGCCGGCCGTCCTCGGCGGCGGCGGTGGCCGCGTCCAGGCAGGTCCGCACCATCGGGCCGTACGCCAGCACGGTGGCGTCGGTGCCGGCCCGCGCCACCCGGGCGGAGTGCAGCGGGTACGCGTCGGCGAGCGGGGCGTCCAGGTCGACCGGGCCCTTCTCCCAGTAGCGCCGCTTGGGCTCCAGGAAGACGATCGGGTCGTCCGAGGCGATCGCCTGCTGGATCATCGAGTACGCGTCCTGCGGGTTGGCGCAGGTGACGACCTTCAGACCGGCGGTGTGCGCGAAGTACGCCTCGGGCGACTCGGAGTGGTGCTCGACCGCGCCGATGCCGCCGCCGTAGGGGATCCGGATGACCATCGGGATCCGGACCTTGCCCTGCGAGCGGTAGTGCATCTTCGCCACCTGCGACACGATCTGGTCGTACGCGGGGTAGACGAAGCCGTCGAACTGGATCTCGCAGACCGGGCGGAAGCCGCGGATGGCGAGGCCGACC
The DNA here is from genome assembly GCF_036906755.1 of Micromonospora sp. CPCC 206171. Classification (NCBI taxonomy): domain Bacteria; kingdom Bacillati; phylum Actinomycetota; class Actinomycetes; order Micromonosporales; family Micromonosporaceae; genus Micromonospora; species Micromonospora sp. CPCC 206171. The sequence goes on from NZ_JBAKHT010000004.1 coordinate 277,830, forward strand.
GCGGTGCCGATGATGCCGGACTCGGCCAGCGGGGTGTCGATCACCCGCTGGTCGCCGAAGTCCTTCTGGAGCCCGTCGGTGATCCGGAAGACGCCGCCGAGCTTGCCGACGTCCTCGCCCATGATGACGACCTTCGGGTCGTTCTCCAGGGCCCTGCGCAGACCGGTGTTGAGCGCCTTGCCGAGGGTGAGCGTCTCCGTGGCCATCAGTGGGCGCTCCCCTCGAACGACTCCATGTACTTGCTGAACTGCGCCCGCTGCTCGTCGAGCTCGGGGGACCCGGTGGGGTAGACGTGGTCGAACATCGACACCGGCTCGGGGTTGGGCATGGCGAGCACCCGCTCGCGCAGGTGCACCGATTCGGTGCGGGCCTGCTCGTCGATCGAGGCGAAGAAGTCCGCGTCGGCGATCTGCTGGTTGGTCAGGAACGCCTTCATCCGGGCGATCGGGTCCTTGGCCTGCCAGGCCTCGACCTCGCTGGCGATCCGGTAGCGGGTCGGGTCGTCGGAGGTGGTGTGCGCCCCCATCCGGTAGGTGTACGCCTCGATCAGGCTGGGGCCCTGGCCGAGCCGGGCGTTGTCCAGCGCGTGCCGGGTCACCGCGTACGAGGCGAGCACGTCGTTGCCGTCCACCCGGACGCCGGGGAAGCCGAAGCCACCCGCGCGCTGGTAGAGCGGGACGCGGGTCTGCCGCTCCAGCGGCTCGGAGATGGCGTACTGGTTGTTCTGGCAGAAGAAGACCAGCGGCGCGTTGAAGACGCTGGCCCAGACGAACGCCTCGTTGACGTCGCCCTGGCTGGTGGCGCCGTCGCCGAAGTAGGCGATCACCGCCTCGCCGTCGTCGGTGCCGGTCTTGCCGTCCATGGCGACACCCATGGCGTACCCGGTCGCGTGCAGGGTCTGCGCCCCGATCACGATCGTGTACATGTTGAACTTGAACTCGTTCGGGTCCCAGCCGCCCTGGTCGACGCCGCGGAACAGGCCGAGCGGCATGATCGGGTCGATGCCCCGGCAGTAGAGGACGCCGTGCTCCCGGTAGGTCGGGAAGGCCATGTCCTGGGTACGCAGCGCGCGCCCCGAACCGACCTGAGCGGCCTCCTGGCCGAGCAGGCTGGCCCAGAGGCCCAGCTCGCCCTGGCGCTGCAGCGCGGTGGCCTCGGCGTCGAGCTTGCGGACCAGCACGAGGTCGCGGTAGAGCCCGCGGTACTCCTCGTCGGTGAAGTCGACGCGGTACTCGGTCCCGTCCGGGCCGATCGCGCTGTCGATCCGCTCACCGGTGGGGGTGAGCAGCTGTACGAGTTCCGGCTCGCCCGCCGCAGCGGTGCGCTTGGACCGGGGTGCGGCCCGCCGGCCGCGGCTGGTGACCCCGGGGTCGCCCTTTGCCATCCGTCTCTCCCTGTCGTGTCTGCGTCGGCGCCGGGGGTGACCCGTCCGCGCAACTCGTACGCCGGCCCGGCCGGTGCCGGGCTGGTTCCTGGCGGCCGCGCCTAGCCCCGGTGAGGGTTGCCGCGCGGCGGTGAGCCGGATTCGGGGAGGAACCCGGTTCGGGAGCCGGCGCCGAACCGCGCCTGCCGCGGGGTGCGCGGAGGCCGGCTGCGTTGCCGTCGTGCCTGAATGATTGCAGAGGAGGTGAGCGGTCCCACAGTATGGCCTCCCCCACCGGTCCCGTTCCGTCGTCTTCGCGACGCATCGACGTATTTGTCCCTTGGAAGATTCACGGCGACGGACATTTTGTGTGTCGACACGCTGTGGTCCCTGGTGAACTGAGCGTCACTGGTCCAAGCTGACCTGGGTGCCGGTAGGGCGTTTCAGGCCCTATGTCCGTTTAGGAAGTCCGCCGGCACCCGGTTGCTCGAAAATCGACGAGGGAGTTCTGCGGTGTCCGAGTCAGGTGACGGTCCTCCCGCCCCCATGCTCGGCCGGCACCGCGGCGGTGGCGGCTACCGGCGGATGATCGGCGCGCACCGCGCTCCCGGACCGGCCGGCCCCGGCCGCGGCTACCTGTTCACCGTGGCCCTGCTCGCCGGCACGGCGTCCATGCCGATCCTCGCCGCCTTCAGCACCGGCTCCGCCACCGTCGGCAGCAGCGCGCTCCCCGACGGGAGCACCCCGTTCCTGCCCACCCCCTCCGACGGCCCGGTGGTGGTCCCGCTGCCCGCCACCGGCCCGCCCGCGCCGCCGTCCGCCGGGCCCGGGGACCTGCGGGCCGCCTTTCCCGCCGCGGGGCCCGGCGCGGTCAGGTTGATCCCGCTGGGGCCGCCGCTGCCCGCGCTGCCCGCGGCCGCGCCGGCCCCGGCCGCTCCCGGCTCGGCCCAGCGCCCGCTGCCGCCGCCCCCACGGACCACCCCGCCCGCACCGGGCCGGACCGCCGCAGCGACCCCCGCACCCCGCCCCACGCCGGCCGGCTCGCCCACCCCCACCCCGACCGCCGAGCCGAGCAGCACCTTCTCCGAGCCACCGCCGGACCCGACGCCCACCGTCAGCGCGGAACCCACCGCCACCGGCTCGCCCGAGCCGTCGCCCGACCCCGAGCCGTCGCCCGACCCCGAGCCGTCGCCCGACCCCGAGCCGTCGCCCGGCCCCGAGCCGTCGCCCGGCCCCGAGCCGTCGCCCGGCCCCGAGCCGACCGGGACCGTGAGCCCGACCGCCGCGCCGACCGTGGCCCCCACCCGTACCCCGCCGCCGCCTCCGTCGCCGGCCGCCGGGCCGCGCCCCGTCGCCACCGCCGCCACCGGCGGCCCGCGCAGTCGGGTCG